>JBGPIS010000014.1:0-17137 GCA_041484965.1 Methylomirabilia bacterium | reverse complement strand
CTGGCCGCCCGTCGCCACCTCGTGGTGGTGAACCTCGACTCGAACCCCGACGCTCTCGAGCGCCAGCACCATGTCCGACCGGATGTCCTGGAACTTGTCCATCGGCGGCACGGGGAAATAGCCCTGCTTGTAGCGCGGCTTGTATCCCAGATTCGGATTCTCGGGAGTTCCTTCCTTCCCCGAGTTCCAGAAGCCAGCCTCGGAGTCGATGAAGTAGTAGCCGGAGTTGTAGTTCTGGTCGAAGCGGATCGAGTCGAAGAAGAAGAACTCGAGCTCGGGGCCGATGTAGATGGTGTCACCGAGGCCCGTCTTCTTGAGGTATGCCTCGGCCTTCTGGGCGATGTACCGCGGGTCGCGGGAGTACCACTTGCCCGTGACCGGGTCCTTGACGTTGCAGATCAGCACGAGCGTCGGCACCGCCGTGAACGGGTCCATGACGGCGGTCGACGGGTCCGGGATCAGGAGCATGTCCGACTCGTCGATCGTCTGGAACCCGCGGATCGAGGAGCCGTCGAAGCCGAGGCCCTCCTCGAAGATGCCCTCGTTCAGCTCGGACACCGGGATCGAGAAGTGCTGCCAGAGGCCCGGCAGGTCGATGAAGCGGAGATCGACGATCTTGGCGCCCTTTTCCTTGGCCAGCTTGAGCACGTCCTTCGCGGTCATGCGGAGCTCCTTCTCCTCGGGGTGATGAATCTTCCGACTACCTTAGGTGAACTGCACCGCCGAATCAAGCGCCCTTTCCCCATCGGTGGCTCCGGGCCTCAGTGAGCGGTGCGCGGCCTGGCCTCGGCCACAGTGCTGTGCCCCGACGACGAGAAGTCGCCGTACCCGCCGCCCGCGGAGTACGCCGTCTCCGAGTGCTGGCTGAGGTCGAGCCCCGCCACTTCGTCCTCCTCGTTCACCCGGAGCCCCACGATCGCGTCGACGACCTTCAGGATGACCGCCGTGAGCACGGCCGCGAGCGCGTAGGTGGCGAGGACGGCGATGAGCTGCGTCCAGAGCTGCCCGGGGTTGCCGAAGAAAAGTCCGTTGTCGCCCTGCTCGTTGATCGCCTTCGAGGCGAAGAGCCCCGTGGCGAGGGCCCCCCAGGTCCCGCCGACGCCGTGCACGCCCACGACGTCCAGCGAGTCGTCGTACCCGAGCTTCCCCTTGAGGTTGCACGCCGCGTAGCAGATGGCGCCGGCCACGGCGCCGATGACCAGCGCCGACATGGGTCCGACGTACCCGGAGGCCGGCGTGATCGCGACGAGCCCCGCGACGGCGCCCGACGCGGCGCCGAGGACCGTCGGCTTGCCGCGGCTCATCCACTCGGTGAACATCCAGCCGAGTGCCGCCGCCGCCGCGCCCGTGTTCGTCGCGACGAACGCGCTGACCGCCAGCCCGCTGGCCTCGAGCGCGCTGCCGGCGTTGAAGCCGAACCAGCCGAACCAGAGCAGCGCGGCGCCCGTCACCGTCATGGGCAGGTTATGGGGCTGCATCGGCTGGTGGCCGTACCCGCGCCGCTTGCCGATCATGATCGCGCAGACGAGGGCGGACACGCCCGACGAGATGTGCACGACGGTGCCGCCCGCGAAGTCGAGCGCGCCGAGCCTCTTGAGCCAGCCGCCGTCGCCCCAGACCCAGTGGGCCAGCGGGTCGTAGACGAAGGTCGCCCACAGGACCATGAAGAGGAGGAACGCCGAGAACTTCTTCCGCTCGGCGAACGCGCCCGTGATGAGCGCCGGCGTGATGATCGCGAACATCATCTGGAACATCATGAAGGCCTGGTGCGGGATGGTCTTCGAGTACGCGTCGAAGGGCTCCGCGCCGACGCCGCGCAGGCCGAGCCATTCGAGCCCGCCGATGATCCCGCCCTTGTCCGGGCCGAACGCGAGGGTGTAGCCCCAGAGGATCCACTGGATCGAGATCACCGCCATCAGGATGAAGCTCTGCATGAGCGTGGCGAGCGCGTTCTTCGAGCGCACCATCCCGCCGTAGAAGAGGGCGAGGCCCGGCGCCGTCATGAGGAGCACGAGCGCAGACGAGGTCAGCATCCACGCCGTATCACCCTTGTCGATCTTCGACACCGCGGGGGCGGCCGGCCCCGCGGCGGCCGTGGGCTGCTGAGCGAACGCCACGACCGCGGTGGCACCCAGCACCAGCAGCACTGCCAACGCAAGACTGAGTCGCTTCACCTTGAGCCTCCTTACGGAGATTTCGGGCGATGTCGCCCCGGACCTAGAGCGCGCTCTCGTCCCGTTCGCCCGTGCGGATGCGCACCGCCGTCTCGACCGGATGGATGAAGATCTTGCCGTCGCCGATGTTCCCCGTTTTGGCCGCGCCGGCGATGATCTCGGCGACCTTGTCGACGAGACGGTCAGGCACGACCACCTCGATCTTGATCTTCGGGAGGAAATCGACGGTGTATTCGCCGCCCCGGTAGAGCTCGGTGTGGCCCTTCTGCCGGCCGAACCCGCGCACCTCCGACACGGTCATGCCGATGACGCCGATGGAGGTGAGGGCTTCCTTGACGTCGTCCAGCTTGAACGGCTTGATGATGGCCTCGATCTTTTTCATCGCGGACCCTCCCGGCGGAATCTGCCAAGCAACACGCGTGCCGCGGGCGGCCCGCGCCAAAGTCGAAAAAAATCAGTGGATTCTGGCGTGTCGCGCGGCAGGGAAGACGACCAATTGCCTACGAAATGGGCAGGGGCGCCGCAACTGCTCGCGTTTCGGGCGGCGGCGCGGGGTGGGCCGGCATCGCCGCCTGTGAACCCGAACTACGGACGGCGCTGAGGGATGCCGTGCCTACGCATCCTCGAGTAGAGGGTTGGACGCCGCAACCCCAGTCGTACGGCGGCGGCCTGCTTGTTCCACTTCGTGGTCTCGAGCGCCTTGATGA
This sequence comes from Methylomirabilia bacterium, assembly GCA_041484965.1. Lineage (GTDB taxonomy): Bacteria > Methylomirabilota > Methylomirabilia > Rokubacteriales > CSP1-6 > JBGPIS01. The sequence goes on along the minus strand of JBGPIS010000014.1, from coordinate 14,256 downwards.
TCGACGCGCGCTCGATCTCCTCGAGCGAGCCCGACGGCACCTCCGACGGCGCCACGGCCGGCCAGGTACCGGGCTCGGCCCCCGAGCGCTGCAGCGGCTCGGGGAGATCGCCGAGCGTGATCCGCGGCCCGCGGGTGACGAGCACGGCGCGCTCGACGGCGTGCTGAAGCTCACGCACGTTGCCGGGCCACGGGTAGCCGAGGAGGCGGCGGTAGGCCTCCGACTCGATCCCCTCGACCGGACGGGCGTGCTTGGCTCGGTACCGCTCGAGGAACGCGCTCAGGAGAACGGGCACGTCCTCGCGCCGGTCGCGGAGCGGGGGCACCACGATGGACACCGTGTTGATGCGGAAGAACAGGTCCTGGCGGAGCCGGCCCTCGCGTAGCGCCACCTCCGGGTTCCGGTTCGTGGACGAGATGAGCCGGAAGTCCACGGGGATCGACCTCGCGGCCCCGAGCCGGCGCACCGCGCGCTCCTCGAGGACGCGCAGGAGCTTCGCCTGCAGGTCCACGGGCATCTCGGCGATCTCGTCGAGCAAGAGCGACCCGCCGGCCGCCTCCTCGAGGAGGCCGACCTTGTCCGTCGTGGCGCCGGTGAAGGCGCCCTTGGTGTGGCCGAACAGCTCCGACTCGATCAGGTCCTTGGGCAGCGCCGCGCAGTTGATCTTGATCCACGGCCCCTGGCGCCGCCGGCTCTGCTCGTGGAGCGCGTTGGCGACGAGCTCCTTGCCCGTCCCGCTCTCGCCGACGATCAGGACGTTGGCGTCGGCGTCGGCGACCGCCCCGATCGTCTCCATGACGCGCCGGATCCCGGGCGCGCTGCCGAGGATCTCACTGTCGGCGACCTGCTCGACGAGCCGACGCCGGAGGTCGGCGTTCTCGACGGCGAGCCGGCGGTGGTCGAGGGCGTTCTTGATGAGGCCGAGCATCTCGTCGGGATCGAAGGGCTTCTCGAGCACGTAGAAGGCGCCCGCGCTCTTGGTCGCTTCCATCGCCTTCCGCACCGACCCGTACGCGGTGATCACGACCACCTCGAGCGCCGGGTCTCGGTGCTTGAGCTCGCGCGTGAGATGGAGGCCATCGCCGTCCGGCAGCATGAGGTCGACGATGGCCGCCTGCGCGTCGCTCTGGCCGAACGCGGCGAGAGCTTCGCGCACGCTCGCCGCCGTGCGCACGGCATAGCCCTCGCTCTCGAGCGTCAGGCGGAGGCCGTCGGCGACCGTCTTCTCGTCGTCCACCACGAGGATCGTCCGCAAGGCGTGGCGCCGTCCCTCGAGCGCACTCGTCATTGTAGCGAGGACCCCGGGGTCGCGGGTGTCCGTGGGTGGCCTGAGACGGGCGCGGCGTGGCTCCGTCCCTCCGCCACACTCTTCATTGTTGTGAGGTCCCCGGGGCGTCCGGCACCGGAAGGCGGACTTGTACGCGCGTCCCTTGACCGGGGCGGCTCTGGACGGCGAGCTCCCCGGCGTGGAGGTCCACGACCGAGCGCGCGATGGACATGCCGAGCCCCGTGCCCTCGGGCTTGGTCGTGAAGAACGGATCGAACGCGCGCGACAGCGTCTCGTCCGTCATGCCCGCGCCGGTGTCCTCGATCGTCACGGTGATGGTCGCCGCGGCCGGCGCGTAGGCGGTCCCGACGGTCACGCGTCCCCCGCCGGCGAGCGCCTCGAAACCGTTCAGGATCAGGTTGAGGAACGCCTTGCGCAGCTCGCGCGCGTCGAACGCCGCCGCGGGGACCGCGAGGTCGTACGCACGGACGACCTCGACCGCGCCCGCGGCGAAGCGCGCCGCCGCGAGGTCGAGGCACTCGTCGAGCAGCGCGTGGACGTCGGTCGGCGCGCGCCGGAGCTCGGGCGGCCGGCCGAACGCGGTGATCTCGGCGACGACGGACGCCAGGTGGTCCACCGTCGCGGCGATCTTCCCCGCGAGCTCGACACCCTCGCCGTCGCCGGCCCGGGCGAGCCGCTGCTCGAGGTGGCGCGCGTAGAGGCGCAGGCCGGCGAGCGGGTTCTTGACCTCGTGGGCGACCTGCGTCGCCATCCGGCCGAGCGCCGCGAGCCCGCCGCTCCGGAGACGCTCGAGCTCGTGGGTGTTCCGCAGGGCGATCGCCGCCTGCGACGAGAAGAGCGCGAGCAGCTCGAGGTCGTCCTCGGTCGGCTCGACGCGCGTCGGCGTCTCGATGACCAGCGCTCCGGCGGGGCCACGCTGGACGACGAGCGGCGCCGCGACGATCGTCCCGGTCTCGGGGTCGCCGGCGGTGGCCGGCTGGCTCACCGGCACGCCCTTCTCCATCGCGACGGACGCGGCGGCCTCGAGCGCGCCCCACGCCGGTGGCGGCGAGCCGGCGCTGGCCATCGGCACGAGCCGCCCCTGCTGGAGCTGAAAGACCACGCAGCGCTCGGCCTCCGTCGCCTCGACGGTCGCCTGGGCGACTACGTCGAGGACACGCTCCATGACGCCGGACGACGCAAGCGTCTGGCCGACCGTGAGGAGCCGCTCGCGGTCCCGCGCCCAGCGCCGCGTCGCCAGGGCCCGGGCGATCTTCGAGCGGAGCTCGTCGCGGACGAAGGGCTTGGTCAGGTAGTCGAAGGCGCCGCGCTGGACCGCCTCGACGGCCGTTTCGATCGTCCCGTGCGCCGTCATGATGAGCACGGGCAGCCGGCGCTGGTGCGCGTGGAGCCCCTCCATCAGCGCGACGCCGTCCATCGGCGCCATCCGCAGATCGAGGAGCGCCAGGTCGAAGCGCTGGGTCTGGGCGGCTTCGAGCGCCTTTCGGGGATCGTCGAACGCGGTGACCACGAAGTTCATCGCGGCGAGGCGCATCTCGAGCACCTCGAGGATCCTCCGGTCGTCGTCCACCAGGAGCACCCGGCGCGGCGTCATTTTCTTCCCCGGCGCTCCAGACGCAGGTCGATCTGCTTCAAACGCTCGAGATCGGCGCGCACCTTCACGAGGTCGGCCTCGCGCCGGGCGAGGTCGGCGCGGAGCCGCGCCAGCTCCTGGCGCAGGCGCATCAGCTCGGCGAGCGGCTCGCGGCTCATCCGCGCGCGCGCCGCCTCCCCGTCGTCGGGGTACTCGGCGAGGAACTGGTCGTACGCGGCGAGCGCGGCCCCGTAGTCTCCCTCCGCGGCGAGCCGGTCGGCCCGGGCGAGCGCCGCCCCCGATGGGCCTCTGAACGGCCACGGGGCCCACGATGCGCAGCCCGCGACGAGGAGCAGCAGGAGCGCGAGCCAGGTGCGTCTCACGCGCGTGGCAGGAGCACGGTGAACCGGCTCCCCTTGCCTTCCTGCGACTCGACGGTGACGCGGCCGCCGTGGGCGTGCGCGACGCCCCGCACGATCGCGAGGCCCAGGCCCGTGCCCCCGCGGTCGTGGTGGGCCTGCCGGTAGGAGTCGAAGATGTGGGGGAGCTCGCCCGCCGGAATGCCGACGCCGGTGTCCTCCACCTGGAGCTCGAGCTCGGCGCCCGCGTCGACGGACCGCACGACGATGCGCCCGCCGGCCGGCGTGAACCGGATCGCGTTGGCGCCGAGGTTGACGACGACCTGGAAGAGCCGCTCCTCGTCGCCGTGGTACGCGAAGTCCGCGCCGACCCGCTCGCGCTCGATCGTGACGCCCGCGGCCTCGGCGCAGGGGTGGAGCTCCTCGACCGCGCGGCCGACGACCTCCTCGAGGTCGAGCGCCGTCCGCTCGAGGGGCACCAAGCCGGCGCGGAGCCGCGACATCTCGAGGATCTGGTTGACGAGCCTCAGCAGGCGGTCGGAGCTCTCGCCGATGATCTCGACGAGGCGCGCCTGCTTCGCCGTGAGCGACCCCGGCACGCCGTCGCGCAGGAGGTCGGCCCCGCCGCGGATCGAGGTCAGCGGGGACCGGAGCTCGTGGGAGAGCATCGCGAAGAGCTCCTCCTTCGTCTCCTCCATCTGGCGGAGCTGGGCGGCCATCGAGTTGAACGACCGCGTGAGGCTGCCGATCTCGTCGCGGCTCGTGACCGGGATCGGCTCGCGGAAGGAGCCCGCCGCCAGGTCGGCGGTCGCCGCCGACAGCGTCCCGAGAGAGCGCGTCATGCGGTGGGCCACGAGCGCCGTCGCGAGCAGCGCGAGCCCGACCGCCACGCCGAGCGCCACCAGCACCCCCGTCCAGGTGCGCGCCTCGAGGCGCGCCGCCTCGGCCTGCGCCGCGAGCCCGCGCGCGTGCGTCGCGTCCATCAGCTCGTCCAGGCTCGACTCGACCCTGCCCGAGAACGTGAGCGCGTCGCTGTCGGCCCGTTGCAGCGCGCGCTTTCGGTCGCCGCGCCGCACGAGCGCCTGCTCCTCGGCGACCACGCGGCGGTAGCGCTCGAACGCCTCCCGCGCCTCCCGGAGACGGACCACCTCCGGCGGGGTCGTCGCATACTCGGCGAGCCGCTCGAGGTCCCGGCCCACGTGCGCCGCGCGCTCGCTCCACAGGAGCGCATAACCCTTGTCGCCCAGCACGACCGCGCGCGCCTCGAGGCGCGTGAGCGGCGCGATCGCCTCGCGCGCCGCGGCGGCGAGACGGAGCGCGGGGACGGTCTGCGTCGTGATCTCCCGGTTGACGGCCACCAGGCGGTCCACGGCCTTGAGGCTCAGGACACCGACGCCCGCGAGGACGACAATGACGAGGGCGGAGGTGAGGAAGATCTTCGAGGCGAGCCGCATGAGATCCTTGTCCCTTACCGCGCTGAACGGGCAGCGGGAGCGCTTGCCGGCGGGGCCGCCGGAGCCAACTGGGTCGCAACGAGCTTCGCGATCAGCCGCTTCCGCTCGTCGACCACCACCACGTCGATGACCAGGGTAGTCTGTCCACGATGAACGATCAGGGCCTCGGCTGTCAAGGTCCCCCGATCGGTGTTGCGGATCAGGTTGACGGAGAGCTGGAGGGTGAGGGGGAAGAGCTCCGGCCGGAGCTCGGCTGACGGGTTCGTCTCCCACATCGCCGCGGCCGTCGCGGTCTCGTCGGCGAAGGCGATGATGGCGCCCGCGTGGAAGCGGCCCGTGAGCTGGGTGAGCGAGGGCTTGAAGTCGAGCTGGGCGACGGCGCGCCCCTGCCCCACGGAGACGAAGCGGGTGCCGTGGCTCTCGATCATCGTGCCGCGGTTCCACTCGGTGTTGAGCTTCCGCACGAACTCTTCGGGTGTCGTCATCGGGTCACCTCGCGAGCCCGTTCACCGCGCGCCTCGCACTACCGTTCCTCGACGTGGGCGTACACGTTGCGGCCGTGCGTCTCGCGGAGGAGCAGGCCCAGGAGCGCCGCGGCGCCGACGAACGCGGCGCACACGCCGAACACGGCGGCGTACGCCTCCACGGGATACACGCGCGCGCCGCCCGACAGGGCGCCGGCCCAGCGCGCGTCGAGGAGACCGCCGATGGGGCCCTGGGTGAGCGCGGCGCCGAGGAACCCTCCGAGGTTCACGACGGCGACGGCGACGCCGGCGAGGTGCGGCGGGTTCACCTCGCGGCCCATCGGCCACGTGAGGACGAACGAGCTGCCGACGGCCCCCAGGCCGAGGAAGAGCGCGTACAGGCCCCAGAGAGGCAGAGCCCCGAGGGTGGCGACGAAGACCACCCAGAGCGAGAAGCTGCTCGACGCCAGCACGAGGAAGGGAAGCTTGCGGCGCCTCAGCACCCGGTCCGAGACAAACCCGGTCAGCGGATTGCTGACGAGCAGCGGAATGGTCGGCGCCGTCGCGTAGAGCGCCGCGCGCTCGGCGGAGAGGCCGTAGACGTCACGCAGGTACGGCACCACCCAGAGCAACAGGTTGCCGAAGGCCGAGTAGAGACAGAAGAAGGCGAGGAACGGCGGCCAGGTGTGGCGATTTCCGAGCACCTGCAGCATCCCGCCGAAGACCTGACGGAGACCCGGGACGGGCGCGGCGTCCGGCCTCTCGGCCTCGTGACGGTCGCGGACGACCGCGAAGCCGAGCGCCGACGCCGCGACCGTCACGAGGCCGACGAGCCCGAGGGCGCCGCGCCAGCCGGCGACGCCGACCAGCCAGTCCAGCGGCGCCGTGGCGGCCAGCGCGCCGGCGATGCCCACCGTCGCCGTGAGGGCGGAGAGAAAGCCGAAGCGCGAGGTCGGAAACCACGTCGCCGCGATCTTGAGCGCGCCGATGAACGTGACCGCCGCGCCGAGGCCGACGGCGAACCGCCCGGCGAACAGCGCGCGCTGTCCCGCCGCGAGCCCCATGCCCACGGCCCCGAGTCCCATGACGAGCCCGCCGGCTGAGACGATGCGACGGACCCCGAACGCGTCGATGAGCACCCCCGAGGGGAGCATCAGCGCCGCGTACGCGTAGAAGTACGTCGCCGCGAGCAGCCCCACGGTGGCGCTCGTCACCCCGAACTCCCGCATGAGGTCCTTCGCGATGATCCCGGGCGCGGCGCGGTGGAAGAACGCGATGAAAAACAGCAGCGCCGGCAGGGACCACATCGCCCATGCTCGCGCGCGGCGGGCGAAGAATTGCATACGGCTTAGTGATACCATAGGCGCCGTCCCGTTCGAGGCGTCCCCTCTTTTCGGAGGAACACCGTGGAGTTCGGCTTCTCGCTTCCCGGCCGCGGCCCGCTCGCCACGCCCGACGTGGTGCTGCGGATGGCGACGAAGGCCGACGCGCTCCGCTACGACTCGATCTTCGTCACCGACCACGTCGTTCTGCCCGCCTCGATGGCGCGCTCGGTCTATCCCTACTCCACGACCGGCCGGCTCGCGGGCGGCGCCGCGCAGGATTACCTCGAGCCGCTCGCGCTGCTGGCCTGGCTCGCGCACGCGACGAAGCACGTCCGCCTCGGGACGAGCGTGCTCGTCGTCCCGTACCGGAACCCGCTCGTGGCGGCCAAGATGCTCGCGACGATCGACCGCCTCTCGGGCGGGCGCGTGATCCTCGGCGCCGGCGTTGGCTGGCTGCGCGAGGAGTTCGAGGCGCTCGCGGCGCCGCCGTTCGAGGCGCGCGGCGCGGTGACGGACGAATACCTCCGCCTCATGCGCGCGTCCTGGACGACCGACCCCGTGACCTTCGCGGGCGCGCATTACCGGATCCGGGACGTTCACGTCCTGCCGAAGCCGGCGCAGCGGGGCGGCATCCCGGTCTGGATCGGCGGCCACACCGACCCCGCGCTCAAGCGCGCCGGCACGCTCGGCGATGCGTGGCACCCGATCGGGCTCCGGCCGCCGGCGCTGCTCCACCCCGACGAGTACGCGGCGAAGGCAAAGCAGGTCCACGCCTGGGCCCAGCGCGCGGGGCGCGATCCGAAGTCGGTCCGGCTCACGTTCCGCTGTCCCATGGAAGTGCGGTCGAAGCGCGCGAAGGCCGCGGCCGGCGACCGGCCGCTGTTCCAGGGCACCGCGGAGGAGGTCGCCGGCGACATCCGGCGCTACGCCGCGGTCGGCGTCTCCCACTTCGTCTTCGATCCGACGGTGCCGGACCTCCGCCCGGTGCTGGCGAACATGGAGCGCTTCGCCGACGAGGTGCGGCCGCGCCTCACGAGGAAGAAGTCGTGATCTCCCACGCGGAAGCGTGCGGGCTCATCGAGGCGCCCACCGTCGCGCTCGACGATTTGCTCGCGCGCGCGGCCGAGGTGCGCGCCCGCCGCGGTCGGACGGTGACGTTCTCCGCCAAGGTCTTCGTGCCGCTCGCGACGCTCTGCCGCGACTACTGCGGCTACTGCACCTTCCGCCGCGACCCGGGCGAGCCCGGCGCCCACACGATGACGCCGGCGGAAGTGCTCGCGCTGGCGCAGGCGGGCGGGAAGCTGGGCGCGAAGGAAGCCCTGTTCTCGCTCGGCGACAGGCCGGAGGCGATCTTCCCCGAGCATCGCGAGTTTCTCCGGCGCCACGGCCACCGCACCACGCTCTCGTACCTCAGGGCCGTCTGCGCGCTCGTGCTCGCCGAGTCGACGCTCCTGCCGCACGTCAACCCCGGCGTGATGACCGAGCGCGACCTTGCCGCGCTGCGCGAGGTCAGCGTCAGCATGGGCCTCATGCTCGAGACCCTGTCCGAGCGCCTGCTGGGCCGCGGCATGGCGCACGCGAACGCGCCCGACAAGATTCCCGCAAAGCGCCTGCGGACGATCGAGCTCGCGGGCAAGCTCTCGATCCCGTTCACCACCGGCATCCTCATCGGCATCGGCGAGACGCCGCGCGAACGCGTCGATGCCCTCACCGCGATCCGCGACCTCCACGAGAAGTACGGTCACGTCCAGGAGGTCATCATTCAGAACTTTCGCGCGAAGCCGCGGATCCCGATGCGGGATCACCCCGAGCCGGCGCTGGACGACCTCCTCCGCACGCTTGCCGTCGCCCGGCTCCTGCTCGGGCCCGACGCCAACATCCAGGCCCCGCCGAACCTCTCGCCGCACGAGTATCCGCGCTTGCTCGCCGCGGGCCTCAACGACTGGGGCGGCATCTCGCCGCTCACGCTCGACCACATCAACCCCGAGAAGCCGTGGCCGCTGATCCCGGAGCTCAGGCGGGCGACCGAGGGCGCGGGCTTCGTCTTCCGCGAGCGGCTCGCGCTCTATCCCGAGTTCGCGACGCGCGCGGAGTTCCTCGACGAGGCGCTGCGCCCCCGCGTCGGCGCGCTGCTCGACGGCGACGGTCTCGTGAAGGAATCGTATGAGCACTGGCGACGCTGGTAGCCTCTCCGCTTCGCTCGACTGGGTGTCTCCCGAGATCCGGCGCGTCCTCGCGCGGGCCCTCGACGGCCACGAGCCGTCGGTGGACGACGGGATCGCGCTCACGCGCGCCGCCGGGCGCGACCTCCACGCGCTCGCGCTCGTCGCCGACGAGCTCCGGCGCCGCCACGCGGGCGACGTCGTGACCTTCGTCGTCAACCGCAACGTCAACTTCACCAACGTCTGCATCAAGCACTGCGGCTTCTGCGCCTTCAGCCGCGACCACCGCGAGGAGGAGGGCTACTTCCTGCCGGTCGCCGAGGTCGTGCGCCGCACCCGGGAGGCGTGGGAGCTCGGCGCGACCGAGGTGTGCATCCAGGCGGGGCTCCCGCCGAAGCTCGACGGCCGCTACTACATCGACCTCACGCGCGCGATCAAGGCGGCGTTGCCCGGGATACACATCCACGCCTTCTCCCCCGAGGAGGTGCTCTACGGGTCGGTGAGATCCGGGCTGCCCATCAAGGAGTACTTGACGGAGTTGAAGGATGCGGGCCTTGGCACGCTGCCCGGCACGTCGGCGGAGATCCTCGACCAGGAGATCCGGGACACCATCGCGCGCGGCCGCATCACCGTGGACCAGTGGGTGGAGGTCATCACGACCGCGCACGCGCTCGGCATCCGGACGACCTCCACCATCATGTACGGCCACGTCGAGACGCCCGCGCACTGGGTCCGCCACATGGACCTGCTGCGCGCGATCCAGAAGGACACGGGCGGCTTCACCGAGTTCGTGCCGCTCTCGCTCATCCACACGGAGGCCCCGATGTACGCCAAGCGCCTCGTGCCCGGCGTGCGGCCCGGCGCGACCGGCGCGGAAGTCGTCAAGATGCACGCGGTCGCGCGCCTGATGCTCGGCCCCACCTTCCGCAACATCCAGGTCTCCTGGGTGAAGGAGGGGCCGAAGGTCGCTCAGATCCTGCTCGCCGCCGGCGCCAATGACATGGGCGGAACGCTCATCAACGAGTCGATCTCGACGTCCGCGGGCGCCCAGTACGGTCAGCTCGTCGGGCCCGCCGAGCTCTGCCGGCTCATCCGCGACGCCGGGCGCGTGCCCGCGCAGCGCGACACGCTCTACAACGTCATCCGAACCTATCGCGACGGCGAGGATCCCGAATCGCCGCTCGACCGGATCGAGGACGCCGAAGCGCGCTTCGGCTCGTACAGAAAACTGATCGCGTCGGGCGAGTTTCGCTTCGCGCGCGGATAGCCGAGCGCGATTCGCTGTGGTATTAATGCACTTCGCGTCCCATTCCAGACGATCCAGAGGAGGCTGCCCGTGGCGAAGACGATGACGAAGACCGCGACCCTTTCGCACCTTGCGGAGAAGACCGCCCTCTCCAAGAAACAGATCGAGATCGTGCTCGACGAGACGCTCGCGCTCGCGTGCCGCGAGGCCAAGAAGGGCGGCCAGTTCGTGCTGCCGGGCTTCGGCAAGCTCGTGCTCGCGAACCGCAAGGCGCGGATCGGACGCAATCCGCAGACGGGCGAGCCGCTCAAGATTCCCGCGAAGCGGGTCTGCAAGTTCCGTCTCGCCAAGAGCCTGAAGGACGCGGTGCTTGGCAAGAAGTAGAGCGCGGGCGAAGTCTCAGGATCCGACCTCGTCCCGCCCGGGGGCCGGACTCGCTCCCGCCCCCACGCTCGCTTCGGCGACCGTCCCGCGGGTCTGGCAGGGGATCGGTTACCGCCCTCTGCCGGACGCCGCAGAGGCCCGGCCGCTCTTCGACTTCACCGCCCTCCCCTGGCTCGCGAGCCACGAGATCGCGTTCGCGTGGGGCGCCTCCGACGCCACCCTGCGCCTGATCGGCGCGACGCTCGCTGAGCGGAGCGGGCGCACCGCAATGCTTCACGGCCCGGTCGTCGTCGCCGGCGCCGACCCGCTCGAGATCGCGGCCCAGCTCGTCGCCGCCGTCCTCGACCACGCCGCCGCCGCCGGCATCGTGACCGTCTTCGCGCGCCCCCAGGGGCTCGACCGCGTCTGGGTCCGCTTCGGCTTCATCCCCGTGCCCGAGAGCGCGCTGCCCGCGGGCCTCGCCGGGCGCCCCGGCGTCGGGCTCTACGCGTGGCGGGGCGGCAGCGCGCTCTGGACCCTCCGCGAAGAGCCCGCGGGCGTCTGAGATGCGCGTCGCCGCGATCGCCGGCGGCACCGGCGCCGCCAAGCTCCTCCGCGGGCTGGCCGCGCTGCTCCCCCCGCGCGACTTCACCGTCGTCGGCAACACCGGGGACGACACCGAGATCTGGGGGCTCCACGTCTCGCCCGACCTCGACACCGTGACGTACGCGCTCGCCGGCCTTCTCGACACCGCGCGCGGCTGGGGCCTCGCCGGCGAGACCTTCCGCTGCCTCGAGGCGATGGCGGACCTCGGCGCCGAGACCTGGTTCAACCTCGGCGACCGCGACCTCGCGACGCACGTCTGGCGCACGCGCGCGCTGCGCGACGGCGCGCCCCTGTCCGCGGTCACCGCCGAGCTGGCGCTGCGGCTCGGGGTCGAGGCGCGGATTCTACCTATGAGCGACGGGCCGGTCCGAACACGCATCCGCACGCCCGACGGCTGGCTCTCGTTCCAGGAGTACTTCGTGCGCGAGAAGGCGCAGGTCCGCGTGCTCGAGGTCGAGTACGCGGGCGCCGCCGCCGCGCGCCCCGCGCCCGGCGTCGTCGAGGCGCTCCGCGATGCCGACCTCGTCTGCGTCTGCCCGTCGAACCCCGTGACCTCGGTCGGCCCGGTGCTCGCCGTGCCGGGCATCGTGGACACGCTTGCCGCGGCGCGCGGGCGCGTCGTCGCCGTGAGCCCCATCGTGGGCGGCGCGGCCGTGAGCGGGCCCGCCGCCGAGCTGATGCGTGCCAGCGCGTGGCCCGTCTCGCCGGTCGGTGTCGCCGCGGCCTACGCGCCGTGGGTCCGGACGCTCGTCATCGACCGGAGCGACGCGGCGTGCGCCCCCGAGCTCGCGCGGCTCGGCGTCGCCGCCGTGGTGACCGAGACCCTCATGACCGATCGCGTGCGCGAGATCGCGCTCGCGCGCTGCGTCCTCGACTGCGCGCGGAGATCGATGGAATGAAGAAATGATCGTCTGTGCGGTCCCTGTGAAAGACCTCGCAAACGCCAAGCAGCGGCTCGTCCCCGCGCTTGGCCCCACCGAGCGCCGCGATCTCGCGCGAGCAATGCTTCGCGACGTGCTCGCCGCCCTCGCCGCCGCGCGCCTCGATCGAGTATGGGTCATCACGCGCGACGCCGAGGTGGCCCGGATGGCCGCCGGCGCCGGCGCCGAGGCGCTCACGTCCCTCACCGAGGCGGAGAACGCGAGCCACACCACGGCGGTCGCCTTCGCCCAGGCTGAGGCCGCGCGCCGCCGCGCGCGCGTCTTCCTGACGATTCCCGGCGACGTCCCGTGCGTGACCGCCGCGGAGATCCGCGCGCTCACCGCCGCCGTGCGGGACGGCGCCCCCGCCCTGGCGTCGTCGCGCTCGGGCCTCGGGACGAACGGCGTGGCGCTCGCGCCGCCCGACGCGATGCCGCTCACGTTCGGCGAGCCGTCGTTCGAGAACCACCTGGCGGCGGCGCGGCGGCTGGGGCTCACGCCCCGCATCCTGGTGCTCCCCGGCCTCGGGCTCGACGTGGACGCGCCCGAAGACCTCGCGGCCCTCCGCGCCGAGGGCCCCGCGACGGAGAGCGCCCGGCTCGTCCGCGAGTGGTCATCGGTCGGAGCGGGGTCCGCGAGGCCGACGCGACCGTGGGAGGCCTGAGCGAGATGCGAGCCGCCGCCGGCCCCTCGCCGCCGCGCTACGAGGTGATCGGCATCGCGGGCATCCCCGAGGTGCGGCCGGGCGACGACATCGCGCGCCTCATCGTCGAGGCGGCGGCGCGCCAGGCGACGCCGCTGACCGGCGGCGACCTCCTCGTGGTCGGGCAGAAGATCGTCTCGAAGGCGGAGGGCCGTCTCGTCCGCCTCGCGGACGTGACGCCCTCTCCCGTCGCCCTCTCCATGGCCGCCAGCCTCGCGCGCGACCCGCGTCTCGTCGAGGTGATCCTGCGCGAGTCGCGGCGCGTCGTGCGCATGGACCAGGGCGTGCTCATCACCGAGACGCACCACGGCTGGGTCTGCGCGAACGCCGGCGTCGACCAGTCCAACGTGGACCTCGACAGCGTCGCGCTCCTGCCCGAGGACCCCGACCGCTCGGCGCGGGCGCTGCGCGACCGGGTGCGGGCGCTCACGGGCGCGGACGTGCTCGTGATCGTCGCCGACACCTTCGGGCGCCCGTGGCGCGAGGGGCTCACGAACGTCGCGATCGGGCTCGCCGGGTTCGCGCCGCTCCGGAGCTACCTCGGCGAGCGCGACCCCGCCGGCCGGCCCCTCCAGGCGACGATCCTCGCGCTGGCCGACGAGCTCGCGGCGGCGGCCGAGCCCGTCATGGGCAAGCTCGACCGCATCCCCGCGGCGATCGTGCGCGGTCTGCCCCTCGTCCCGGGCGAGGAGGGCTCGAAGCCGCTCCTGCGCGATCCCGCGCGCGACCTGTTCAGGTAGGAGACGCCTATCACCATCGCCATTCTCGGAGGCACGGGCAAAGAGGGCGCGGGGCTCGGCGCGCGCTGGGCGCTCGCCGGCCACTCCATCGTCATCGGCTCACGCGACGCGGAGCGCGCCAAGGCGAAGGCCGCTGAACTGCGCGAGCGCACCGGCAAGATGGCGATCACGGGCGAGTCGAACGCCGAGGCCGCACGGCTCGGCGAGGTGGTGGTCATCGCGCTGCCGTCCTCGGGCCTCGCCGCGACGCTCCCCGAGGTGAGGGACGGTTGTCGGGGCAAGGTCGTGGTCAGCACGGTCGTGTCGCTCACCTTCGGCGGCCCGCGCCTCTTCACGCCGCCGCCCGCGGGCTCGTCGGCGGAGGAGGCTCAGGCGCTCCTGCCCGACGCGAAGGTCGTGGCCGCCTTCCACCACATCGCCGCCCACGAGCTCGCGGAGACGGACCACGCGATCGAGTGCGACCTCCTGCTCTGCGGTGCCGACGCCGCGGCGAAGGAGACGGTCGCGGCGCTCGGCCGGTCGCTCGGTCTCCGGCCCGTCGACGTCGGCCCGCTCGGGAACGCCGGGCCGCTCGAGGGCATCACCGCCGTCCTCGCGACCATCAACCGCCGGTACAAGCTCAAGAACTCCGGCATCAAGATCACCGGTCTCTAGAGGAGCCGCCCCCCATGGCCGAGACGCCCGTCATCGTCCGACACGAGCAGCTCCAGGTGTTCATCGCCGGCATCCTGATGGCGATGAAGATGCCGCGCACGCCCGCCGAGGTCACCGCGAGCCTCATGGTGCGCACCGACCTGCGCGGCGTGGACTCGCACGGCATCGGCATGCTGCCACGCTACGTCGAGTGGTGGCGCGACGGCTACCTGCAGCTCGACAGCGAGCCCAAGGTGGTCCACGACGACGGCGCGATGGCGCTCTTCGACTCGGGCAAGTGCCTCGGCCACTACGTCTCCTCTCTCGCGATGAAGCGGGCGATCGAGAAGGCGAAGGCCTACGGCATCGGGATCGCGACGGTGCGGAATTCGAGCCACTTCGGCGCCGCGGGGAATTACT
>JBGPIS010000013.1:0-17140 GCA_041484965.1 Methylomirabilia bacterium | reverse complement strand
GTCGCCACGGCTCCGCGTCCACGCCTTCGCCACCTCGCCGGGCAGGGGCGCGTTCGGCGCCCAGGCCGATGCGAGCTTCTCGATGGCCGCCGCGAGCGGGAGCCGCGCAATCTCCCGGGAGAGCGCGAGGAGACGCTTCTCGGCCGGCGTCGGCGGCGGAGCGGCGGCCGCGGCGCGCCGCACGGCGGACTTCGGCTTGCGGGGTTTTCTGCGCGCGCGAGGCATCGCCGCTAGAACATAGCAGAGGACCGGGGGGGCGCGAGCCGCCGCCGCGGCGAGTTACTCGTAGCGCAGCGCTTCGATCGGATCGAGCCGGGAGGCTTTGCGGGCGGGATAGAAGCCGAAAAAGATCCCGATGCCCGCGGCGAAGCCGAACGCGACCACGATCGCCTCGGGCGCGATGAGGGTCCGCCACTCGGCAAAATAGCTGATCGCGCGCGAGCCCCCGACGCCGACGGCGATGCCGATGATCCCGCCGATGAGCGAGAGGGTCACCGCCTCGATCAGAAACTGGAGCAGGATGTGGCGCCGCCGCGCGCCGACCGCCATCCGGAGTCCGATCTCGCGCGTCCGCTCGGTGACCGACACCAGCATGATGTTCATGATCCCGATGCCGCCGACGAGCAGCGAGACCGACGCGATCGCCGCCAGCAGATAGGTCATCACGCGCGAGGACTCCTCCTGGGTCTGGAGGACCTCGGAGAGGTTCCGGAGCCAGAAGTCGTCGTCCTGGAAGGGCTGGAGGCGATGGCGCTGGCGGAGCAGCGCGCGGATCTGGTTCTCGGCCTCGGGCATGTCCTCGCCCGGCCGGATTTTGATCGAGATGGCGCCGACCGAGCGCGGGTTCGCCTGGCTCGTGCCCAGCACTTTCTTCTTCGCCGTGGAGAGCGGGATCATGATCACGTCGTCCTGGTCCTGGCCCCACGAGTTCTGGCCCTTGCGCGAGAGGAGCCCGAGGACGGTGAACGGCACCTTCTTGATCCGGATGATCTGGCCGAGCGGCTCGGACTCCCCGAAAAGGTTGAGCGCCGTCGTCTGGCCAAGCAGGGCGACCTTGGTGGCGCCGTCAACGTCCTCTTGATTGATCTGGCGTCCGTCGACGATGGGCCACTCGCGGGCCTCGAGATAGTCGGGCGTCACCCCCTGAATCGCGGTGGACCAGTTGAGGTTGCCGTAGACCACCTGGGCGACGCCGCGGACGGACGGCGCAGCGACCTGGACCGCCGGGACCTCGCGGGCGATCGCATGCGCGTCGTCCTCGCTGATCGTCAGCTGGCTCCCCGTGCCGAGGCGGAGGCCGCCCGAGGTGACGCTGCCCGAGAGGACGATGATCAGGTTCGAGCCGAGGCTCTGGATCTGCTCGGCCACACGCGCCTGGGCGCCCGCACCCACGCCGACCATCGCGATGACGGCGCTGACGCCGATGATGATGCCGAGCATCGTGAGCGCGCTCCTGAGCTTGTTCACGCGGAGGGCGCGCGTGGCGATCCGGACACTCTGCCAGACGTTCACGCCGCCTCCTCCTCCACGGGCATCGTGGCGAGGGCTGCCGCGGCGTCGCGCGGCGCCGCCACGCGCTCGTCGCTCTTGAGCCGGCCGTCACGGAAGACGAGGTGGCGGCTCGCGTAGGCGGCGATGTCGGGCTCGTGGGTGACGAGGACGATCGTGAGACCCTCGCGGTTCAGCTTCTGCATGAGCGCCAGCACCTCCACGCTCGTCCGCGAGTCCAGGTTGCCCGTGGGCTCGTCGGCGAGGATGACGGCGGGGTCGTTGACGAGCGCCCGCGCGATCGCCACGCGCTGCTGCTGGCCGCCCGAGAGCTGGCTCGGGTGATGGTCTTCGCGATCGGTCAGGCCGACGGCGGCCAGTCGCGCCCGAGCGCGGGCCCGGCGCGCGCGCGCCGACAGGCCCGCGTAGAGCAGGGGAAGCTCGACGTTCTCGAGCGCGCTCGTTCGCGGCAGCAGGTTGAACTGCTGGAACACGAAGCCGATCTTCGTGTTCCGGATCCGCGCCAGGTCGTCGGCCGAGAGACCGGCGACGTCCTCGCCGTCCAGCACGTAGCGGCCGACCGTCGGCCTATCGAGGCAGCCCAGCAGGTTCATGAAGGTGGATTTGCCCGATCCCGAGGGCCCCATGACCGCGACGAACTCGCCGTGCTCGAGCGTGACCGAGACGCCGCGGAGGGCGCGGACCGTGTGAGGGCCGAGGTGGTAGTCCTTGGTCAGGCCGTCGGTGACGATGATCGGCGCTGCCACGGCTCGTGCGCCTCCTAGAGCCTGAGGCGCGGCGCGCCCTGCTGCGGCTGGCCGCCGCGGCCGGCGCCGCCGGCGAGGCCGATGATCACTTCCTGGCCCTCCTTCACGTCGCCGCGCAGCACCTCGGTGGCGGTGCCGTCACTGAGCCCGAGCGTGAGCGTGACCGGCGCGGGCTTGCCGTCGGAGCCGAGGATCCAGACGCGCCCGGCGATGCCGGCCCGGCTCCCTTCGCCACCCGGCGTCCCCGACATCTCGTCGTAGCGCGCCTTCTGCTCGTCGGTAAGGATCTCGCGGATACGCACGCGCGCCGCCTCACGGATCTTCTGGGCCTTCGCGCGTCGGTCGGCCTCGGGAAGCCCCTGGAGAGCTCGGAGCTGCTCGCGACTGTCCCCGAGGATGGGCTCGAGCTTCGTTAGCTGGTCGTCGGAGAGCTTCAGCGCCTTCACGAGCCGGTCGCGCACCTGGTCCAGCGAGGGCTGCCCGCCGCCCGCCGCGACAGGGCCGGAGGGCGCGACGGGCGCGGCCGCGTCCGCGCCCGCCGGGCGGAAACGGAGGGCGGCGTTGGCCACCTTGAGGACACTCGGCTTCTGGGCGACGACGAGCTTCACGTTGGCCGTCATCCCGGGCAGGAGGCGTCCCGAGGGATTGTCGACGGCGACGATGACGATGTAGGTGACGACGTTCTGGACGATCTGCGCCGCCTTGCGGATCTGCATGACAGTGCCGGCGAACGTCTCCCCCGGGAACGCGTCCACCGTGAACGTCGCGCGGTCGCCGACGTTGATGCGGCCGATGTCCGCTTCGTCCACGCTCGTCTCGACCTGCATCTTCGTGAGGTCCTGGGCGATCGTGAAGAGGACCGGGGCCTGGAGGCTTGCGGCGACGGTCTGGCCGACGTCCACCTGGCGGGAGACAACGACGCCGTCGACCGGGGCGCGGATCGTCGTGTGATCGAGGTCGAGCTGGGCCTGCTTGCGCGCGGCGTCCTTCTGCTCCACCTGGGCTCGCGCCGACTCGAGCATGGCTTCCGCCACGCGGAGCTGGGCGACCGACGACTGGATCGCGGCAGTGAGCGCCTGCTCATGGGCCCGCGCCGAGTCGAGCTGGGCGACCGCGGAGTCGTGCGCGGCTTGAGAAGAGTCGAGGTCGCTCTTGGCGATGAGCTGCCGCGCGAAGAGCTCGGTCTTCCGATCGTAGTCGCGCTTGGTGTCGATCACAGCGACCTGGGCCTTCGCCGTCTGCGCCTTGGCCTCAGCGGAGGCCGCGCGGGCATTCTCGACGTCGGCGCGGGCGCGTTCGACCTGGGCCTGCTGGTTGAGGACCGTGGCCTTGGCGGAGTCGACGTCCGCCTTGGCCTGGTTGACCTTCGCCAGGAAGATGTCCGGGTCGATCCGCGCGACGATCTGGTTCCTCTTCACGACCGAGTTGAAGTCGACGAGCAGCTCCTTGATCTGGCCCGAGACCTGGCTGCCGACCTGGACGGTGATGACCGCGTTCAGGTTGCCGGTGGCCGAGACGGCGGCGGTGAGGGGGCCGCGCTCGATGCGGGCCAAGCGGAACTTCGGGGCGTTGCCGACGCTCTGGGTGTAGAAGTAGGCCCAGACGCCCCCTCCCACGAGGGCCGCGACGACGACCACCGAGAGGATGCGCCGCATCATCGAGTTAGACGTCCTGCCGAGTCGTGGCGTTTACCGCGGGGTCAGCGCCGGCCCAACGCGCGGTCGAGCCGGGCGAGGGCGATGCGATAGTCCGCCAGCGCCTGAGTTTCGGTGCTCTGAGCCTGGGTGAGCGCGAGCTGGGCATCGGTGAGCTCGAGGATCGTGCCCACGCCCGCGTCGAAACGGCCCTGGGCGAGCCGGAAGTTCTCCTGCGCCGAGGCGACCAGCGCCTGAGCGGCCTGGATCCGTTCCTGCGTCTCCTCGACGGCGATCTCCCCCTGCTCGACGTTCTGGATGATGTCGAGCTCGCTGGACCTCACGCGCGCCTTTGCCCCCTCGAGGTTGGCCTTCGCCTCCTGGTACTTCGCGATCCGGCCACCCCCGTCGAAGAGCGACCAGGTGAACGAGAGGCCGAGCGTCCAGTTCTCGTTGAGGGCCGGCTGGCTGCCGCCGTAGGTCCCGGTCCCGCTGATATCGGGGAAGAAGTTGCGGAAGGTCTGCCGCTCCGTCGCCTGAGCCGCAGCCACTTGGAGGACGGCTTGGCGGTACTCCGGCCGGCTCTTGAGCGCCTCCGCGCGCTGCGCCTGCCGGTCGATCGTCACGGCCTCGAAGACCAGGTTGTCCACGATCTGGGTCGGGGTGTCCACGTCGATCGCCATCGCGATGTTGAGCGCGACGATCGCGGCGCGCCGGGCGTTTCTGGCCCTGATGAGGTCCAGCTTCGCGTTGGCCACGTCCACCTCGGCGCGAGCGACGTCGGACTTCGGCCGCGTGCCCACCTCGAAGAAGCCCTTGGCGGACTTGAGGTTCAGGCCGGCGCGGTCGAGCGCCTGCTGGTTCACCTTGATGAGGCGCTGGGCGAAGAGCGTGTTGGTGTACGCCTCCTTCACCGTCAGCGCGATGAGCTGGCGCTGGAGCTCGACATTCTCCACGGCGATCTCGGCGAGCTTGCGCGCGGCCTCAGTGGCCGCGAGGTTCTTGCCGAAGTCGAAGAGCAGCTGGGAGAGCTGGACCTGGGCGAGGAAGGTGTCGGCGAGCTGGCGGCTCGCCACACCCTGGCTCGTGATGCCCGTCGGCGGCGACGTGCTGAGGAAGACGCTCTGGCTACGGGTCGCCGTCACGGAACCGGCGAGCTGGGGCAGGAGCGGCGCGAACGCCTGGTTCACGCGATACCGCGCTGCGGCATAGTCATAGAGCGTCGCCTTGATCTTGGGCTGGGCCTCCAGCGCGATCGCGATGCACTCGTCCAACGCCAGAATCCTGCCGGCGACCTGCAGCAGGGCCGGTGTGGACGTGGGCGCGGCGGGCACAGGCGTCATCGGCGTCTGGGCGATGGCGGTGGTGACCGGGCTTCCATGGAGGACGATCGCGAGGATGAGCCCATACCGGGCGGCTCTCATATATGAGGCCGAGGATACCATGCCCGGTGGACAAATATGTGGAAGGGCGGTGGACGCCCGTGGATACCTTTTTTCTTGACGGCCGCTAGATTCAGCGTGCTAGATTCGCGCTCACCACTAGATATCGTATCTGATCGGGAGGAGGCCCTGTATGCTGTCCGAGACTCGCCCGGCAAAAGTAGGGGCGTGGACCGAACCCGCGCTGCGCGTGCTCCGGGAGCGCTATCTGATGCGGGAGGGGGGCGAGGTCGTCGAGACCCCGGAGGAGATGTGCTGGCGGGTCGCGCTGTGCATCGCCGCGGGCGAGGCCCGGTACGGGCGCAGTCAGGCGGCTGTGCGGGAGATCGCGAGCGCGTTTTACGAGATGATGGTGGACGGCGACTTCCTGCCGAACTCGCCGACCCTCATGAACGCCGGCAAGGGCAACGGTCTCCAGTACTCGGCCTGCTACGTCCTCCCGGTCGGCGACTCGATGGAAGAGATCTTCGACTCCGTCAAGGCCGCGGCGATCATCCACAAGTCGGGCGGCGGCACCGGGTTCGCGTTTTCCCGGCTGCGCCCGAAGGACGATCTGGTGGCCTCCACGGGCGGGCGGGCCTCCGGGCCCGTGTCCTTCCTCCGCGTGTTCAACAGCGCGACCGAGGCGGTCAAGCAAGGCGGCACCCGACGCGGCGCGAACATGGGGATTCTGAGGGTCGACCACCCGGACATCCTCGAGTTCATCGACTGCAAGCTCGACGGCGGGATCACCAACTTCAACATCTCCGTCGCCGCGACCGACAGGTTCATGGACGCCCTTACCGCGGGCACGGAGTACGACCTGATCAACCCCCACACGGGTGAGACGACAGAGCGGCTCTCGGCCAAGGAGGTCTTCGGCCGTATCGTGCGGGCGGCGTGGCGGACGGGCGACCCGGGCATGGTCTTCATCGACCGAATCAACGCGAGCCCCGCGAACCCGGCGCCCGCGATCGGCATGATCGAGGCAACGAACCCGTGCGGCGAGCAGCCGCTCCTGCCCAATGAGGCGTGCAACCTGGGCTCGCTCAACGTGTCGAAGTTCGCGCGACGGAGCAACGAAGGGGAGTGGTCGCTCGACTGGGACGAGATGGAGCGCGTGGTGCGGCTGGCCGTGCGCTTCCTCGACGACGTCATCGAGATGAACCCGTATCCGCTGCCAGAGATCGACCAGACGGTGAAGGCCAACCGGCGCATCGGCGTCGGCATCATGGGCTGGGCGGACCTGCTCTTCACCATGGGCATCCCCTACGACAGCCAGGAGGCGATCGACCTCGCCGACCGGCTCATGGCCTTCATGAAGGAGAAGTCCCATGACCAGTCGGCGAAGCTCGCGGAGGAGCGCGGGCCGTTCCCGAACTGGAGCCAGTCCATCTACAAGAATGAGCGACCCCTCCGGAACTCGACCGTCACGACGATCGCCCCCACGGGCACGATCTCGATGATCGCCGGGTGCTCGTCGGGCATCGAGCCGATCTTCGCCCTCGCGTTCGAGCACCGGGTGAAGCAGCCCGACGGCGAGCGCGTGCTGACGTTCGCCAATGAGACCTTCGAGCGGATCGCCAAGGAGCAGGGCTTCTACTCCGCCGCTCTCATGCAGGAGGTCGCCAAGCGCGGCTCGCTCCACGGCATCCCGGGCATCCCGGAGCTGGCGGCTCGCGTGTTCAAGACCTCGCACGAGGTCGGCTTCGAGTGGCACGTGCGCCACCAGGCGGCGTTCCAGCGCTACACGGACAATGGAGTATCGAAGACGATCAACCTCCCGAACGAGGCCGCCGAGGCGGATGTCGCGCGGGCGTACACGCTCGCGTGGGAGCTCGGCTGTCTCGGCATCACCGTCTTCCGCGACGGCTGCAAGGGCGAGCAGGTCCTGAACGTCGGCGTCGGCAAGAAGGAGAAAGGGGCGGCGGCGGTCATCCGGCCGCGGCCGCGGAGCCTCAAGGGCTCGACCTACCGTACGGAGACGCCGATCGGGACCGCGTTCATCACCGTGAACGAGACCCCGGATGCCGACCCGTTCGAGGTCTTCGTCCAGGTTGGCAAGGGCGGCTCGGACACGATGGCCGTCGCCGAAGCGCTCGGACGGCTGATTTCGCTTGTGTTGAGGCTCCCGTCACCGCTTTCGTCTCAGCGGCGACTCGAAGAGGTCATCAGCCAGCTCTCGCGGATCGGCGGCGGCCAGCCGACCGGGTTCGGACCCGCCAAGATCCTCTCGCTGCCCGACGCGCTGGCGCGGACGCTCGCGGAGCACATCGGGCAGGTGAAGCCCGAGGCCGAGCTACCGGGCGTCACCGGCGACGGACGCAAGCAGATCGGCGATCTCTGCAAGGAGTGCGGACAGGCGACCTTCATCTATGAAGAGGGGTGCAAGAAGTGCCTGTCGTGCGGCTTCAACGAGTGCTGAGGAGACACGCGGCCTAAAGGGCCCGGCGTGCCGCAGGGCGTCGTGAGCGTGTTTGCTACACTGCCGCCATGTTTTCCGGCGGCAGCTATCACGAGGTCGAGCGCTGGCTCCGGAACTTCCTCGCGTCCCACGCCAAGCGCGTGGATCCGCGGATCGAAGTCGCGCTGGCGGCGGGCGACGCGCGCAAGGGAACGGCCTACGGCGCACGGCTCCGATTCGGGACGCGCGTGAGCCCGCCGCTCGAGTTCGACTTCCGCGCGGTGGCCGACAACCGCGGGAGCCTCGCCTGGTGCGCGGCCCTTGCGGAGCGGACGACGGCCGTTGCGCGAGACCTGCTCCCCGCGCAGGGGACGGTCGACGCCCAGGCCCGATAGGCGCCTCCCGGACTGGATCAGGCCCGGGGACCTCAACGGGTTCCTCGGCCTGGCGCTCGACAACGTCACCCAGCTCGTCATCCTGTCGAGCCTCCTGATCGGCGTCTTCAAGTTCCCCGCCGATCTCGTCCTGCACCGCATGGTCCCGGGCACGGCGCTGGGCGTCCTCGTGGGCGACCTGGCGTATACGTGGCTCGCCGTGCGGCTCATGCGCCGCACCGGGCGCGACGACGTCACGGCGATGCCGTTCGGAATCGACACGCCGACGCTCTTCGCGATGGTCTTCGGCGTCCTGGGCCCCGTGATGATCGCGACGGGAGACCCGGTCCTCGCGTGGAAGGTCGGGATGGCGACCACGATCGCGATCGGCCTCGCGAAGGTGGGGCTCGCCTTCGGCGGGGACTGGGCGCGCCGGGTCGTGCCGCGCGCCGCGCTGCTGGGCTCCATCGCCGGCGTGTCGGTCTTGTTGATCGCGTTCCTGCCGACCCTCAAGATTCTCCGTGACCCGCTCGTCGGCCTGATCGCGCTCGTGGTGCTGCTGCTCGCCCTCTTCGGGCGGGTGCGGATGCCGTTCGGGAAGCCGGGCGCGTTCGCCGCGGTCGTCGCGGGCCCCCTGATCGTCTGGCTACGCGCGTGGCTCGGCGCCGGCCCGACGACGGCGCTCACGGTCGGTGCGCTCCGCGTCGCGATCCCGTGGCCGACGCTCGCGTGGCTCGACGCGCTGCCGGCGACGCTCCCGTATCTCTCGATCGCGCTGCCGTTCGCCCTCGTCACGATCATCGGCGGGATCGACAACACGGAGAGCGCCGCGGCGGCGGGCGACGAATACCGCGCGCGCGACATCCTGCTCACCGAGGCGGCGGCGACCGTCGCCGCGGGGCTCTGCGGAGGCGTCGTCCAGAACACGCCCTACATCGGCCACCCCGCGTACAAGGCGATGGGCGCGCGGGCAGGGTACACGTTGGCGACGGGCGTGGTCATCGGCGCGGGCTCCGCCGTTGGCGTGCTCTCGCTCCTGGTCGCCGTGCTCCCCGAGGCGGCGATCGCGCCGATCCTCGTCTTCATCGGCCTCGAGATCACGGCTCAGGGGTTCCTCGCCTCGCCGCCACGCCACGGGGCGGCCGTGGCGCTTGCCTTCGTGCCCGTCGCGGCGGCGGTCGTGCTGATCGAGACGGGGGGCCTGCTGTCCGCGCTGGGCGCTAGGCCGGCGGCGCTCGCGGGCGAGGCCGCGCTGACCTACCAGGCCCTCCTCGTGCTGGGCAACGGCTTCATCCTCACAGCGGTCCTGTGGGCCTGGGCGCTCGTCGGGATCATCGAGCGTCGGCTCGGCGTGACGAGCCTCCTCTTCGCGTTCGCGAGCCTCGCCACGCTCTTCGGCGTGATGCACTCGCCCGAGGCGACCGGCGCACTCTTCTGGCCGTGGGCGGCGCCCTCCGGCGTCCCGGTGCGTCTGGCCGGCGCCTACGGCGCGCTCGCCGCGCTCTGCTGGCTCGCCGCCTTCCGGGAATCGCGCGGGCCCACCGCTCGTCGAATAACGGCTTGACCCGGTTCGTCCCACGAGTGTTAAATTGCGACGGTCGTGCGCGTCATCACGATCGAATCGTTCAAGAGGAGGCGCCATGAGCGCGTTCGTGAAATCGCTGGCAGCCACAGTCGCGGGATGCGCCCTGGTCGCCGGGCTCGGCGTCGCGGTGGTCTCGGCGCAGGGCCCATGGGTCGCGCCGGCCGATGCGAAGGGGACGAAGAACCCGGTCAAGGGCGTGGGAGACGCGAAGAAGTCGGTCGAGACGAACTGCGTGGCGTGCCATGGCGCGTCGGGGCACGGCGACGGCGTGGCCGCCGCCGCGCTGCCGCCGCCGAAGCCGGCCAACTGGACCTCGGCGCCCGTGCAGAAGCAGACCGACGGCGAGCTCTTCTGGAAGCTCACGAACGGTCGCGGCGCGATGCCGCCCTGGAAGCATCTCCCCGAAAAAGAGCGCTGGGAGCTCGTCAACTACATCCGCACGCTGAAGGGCAAGTAGACGGCCGCGCCGACGCCACCCGACGCCTCGCCGGAATCCCGGCGGGGCGTTCGTCTGTCTGGGATGCGCGTGTCCACCATTGACGTGGGGAGCAACACGGTGCGGCTGCTCGTGGCCGACGTGAACGGGCCAGACGCCTGGCGGGTCGTCGAGCAGGACCAGACGGTGACGCGTCTGGCCGAGGGGCTCGCGGCCTCGGGCGCGCTCGGCGCGGCCCCGATGGCGCGGACGCTCGCAATCACGACGGACTACGCGGATCGCGCGACGCGCCGCGGCGCCGGCGAGGTGAGGATCGTGGCGACGAGCGCCGTGCGTGAGGCGACGAACGGCGGTGCATTCGCCGCGGCGATCGAGCGGGCGACCGGCCGGCGCGTCCGGGTGGTGAGCGGCGAGGACGAAGCGCGGCTCACGCTACGCGGCGTGCGCCACGGGCTCGGCCGGCTCGCGGGGACGGGGCTCGTGGTCGACATCGGCGGTGGCAGCACCGAATACATCCTGGCGGAGGACGACGGGGTGGGCGCCGCGGCGAGCCTGAGCCTCGGCGTCGTCCCGCTGGCCGAGCGGTTCCCGTTCCCCGAGGGCGTGGATCGGCCGCGCTATCGCGCCCTCGTCGGCCTCGTGCGGGCGCAGCTCGAGCTCGAGCTGCCGGGCGCGATCCGCGGGGCCCGTGTCGCGCACCTGATCGGCACGGCGGGCACCGTGACGACACTCGCGGCGCTCGACCTCGGGCTCACGCGCTACGATGCCGAGCGGGTCCAGGGCCACCGGCTCAGCCGCGCGGCCGTCGCGCGGCAGCTCGACCGACTCGGTCGCCTCTCGGTCACGCAGCGCGCCGCCTTGCCGTCGGTCGAGCGGGGACGCGCCGATCTCATCATCCCCGGCATCGCGATCGTTGAGGCGACGCTCGACTGCGTGCGTATGGACGTCATGATCGTCAGCGACTCCGGGCTCAGGGAGGGAATTCTTGCCGCTGCTGCGGACGGTACTGCTTAAGCTCTCGACCCGGCAGCGGATCGGCGCGGCGCTGGACCGGCTCCCGGCCGCGCGGCGGTTCGTGCGGCGGTTCGTCGCGGGGGAGTCCGCGGAAGACGCGCTGGCGGTCCTCGGGCGCGTCAACGCGCAGGGGCTCCTGGGCGCGGTGACCTACTTAGGCGAGAACGTCCGGACCGAGGCCGACGCCGCGGGCGCCACCAGCGCATACCTCGACCTGCTCGACGCGATCGAGCGGCGGATGCTTCGCGCGGTGCCGTCGCTGAAGCTGACCCACCTGGGCCTGGATCTCGGCGAAGCCGTGTGCCGCGCCAACCTCGAGAGGGTCCTCGCGCGCGGCCGGGCGGCCGGCATCCTCGTGTGGATCGACATGGAGTCCGCGGCCTACACCGACCGGACGCTCGACCTGTACGCGGAGGTCCGGCCGGCGTACCCGAATGCCGCGTGTGTCGTCCAGGCGTACCTCCGTCGCACCGCGAACGACCTCGAGCGCCTGATCGAGCTGGGCGCCACCGTGCGCCTCTGCAAGGGCGCGTACCGCGAGCCGCGGGAACTCGCGTATCCGGACAAGCGCGACGTGGACGAGAGCTACGCGCGCCTCATGGACCGGCTGCTCGCGCCCGACGCGCAGCGCCGGGAGGTCTACGCGGGTTTCGCGACCCACGACGAGCGTCTCCAGCGCCGCGCGCGCTCGCGCGCGCGCGCGCTCGGCGTGGCGCCCGACCGCTTCGAGCTGCAGATGCTCTATGGGATCCGTGCGGACCTGCACGCGCGCCTCACGGCCGAGGGCCTCCGGCTCCGCGTGCTCGTGCCCTACGGGGAGGACTGGTACGGGTACTTCATGCGGCGGCTCGCCGAGCGGCCGGCGAACGTCCTCTTCTTTCTTCGCCACCTCGCCCGCTGAGCCGCCGGCGGGCGGCCCGCGCGATTTGACACTCTTGCGGGCCGCGTCTATGCTTTAACGTCAATATGGACGAGATCGCCGTCCTGGTCCTGAACTACACCTTCGAGCCGCTCCACTTCACGAACGCCCGCCGCGCGATCACGCTCCTGCTGAACGGAAAAGCCGAGGCGGTCGAAGCCTCGCCACGGGTGGTGAGGTCACCATCCGTGGCGTTCCCGCTCCCCGCGGTCATCCGCCTCGCCATGTACATCCGCAAGCCGTTCCTCGACCGGGTCGCGTTCAACAAGAAGAACATTCTGCGACGCGACGGCTACACCTGCCAGTACTGCACCCGCCGAGGCGAGCGCCTGACGGTGGACCACATCGTGCCGCGCTCGCGCGGCGGCGAGACCACGTGGGTGAACGTCGTGGCCGCGTGTCTGCGGTGCAATCTCAAGAAGGGGAACCGCCTGCCCGATGAGGCGGGGATGCGGCTGACCCGCGAGCCGGTGCACCCGAAGTTCGTCTTCTCGACACACATGCTCCGGCACCCGCACGCGCACTCACTCCTCGACTCGTGGCGGAAGTACCTGCTCGCGGTCCCGACGCCGTCCTGACGCAGTCCGGGGCCGTGTTCCGGCTCGCCTCCGAGTACTCGCCGCGCGGCGACCAGCCGCCGGCCATCGCCGCGCTCACGCGCTTCGTCCGGGACGGCCGGCGCCACGTCGTTCTGCGCGGCGTCACCGGATCGGGGAAGACCTACACGATCGCCAACCTCATCGCCGACGCGGGCCGCGCGACGCTGGTGATCTCCCCGAACAAGACGCTCGCCGCGCAGCTCTTCAGTGAGTTCAAGGCGTTCTTCCCGGACAACGCGGTCGAATACTTCGTGTCGTACTACGATTACTACCAGCCCGAGGCGTATATTCCCCAATCCGACACGTACATCGAGAAGGATGCGCTGATCAACGACGAGATCGACCGCATGCGTCACTCGGCGACGAAGTCATTGCTCGAGCGGCGCGACGTCGTCGTCGTCGCGTCGGTCTCCTGCATCTACGGCATCGGCGAGCCCGACACCTACCAGGGCATGCACCTCGAGCTCGCGGCGGGTGAGCGGATCGAGCGCGACGAGATCATCCGCCGGCTCATCGCCGTGCAGTACGAGCGAAACGACTACGATTTCCACCGTGGCGCCTTCCGCGTGCGCGGCGACGTCGTCGAGATCTTTCCGGCCAACGAGGAGTCGCTCGCGTTGCGGGTCGAGCTCTTCGGCGACGAGGTGGAGGCGCTCCACCGGATCGACCCGCTGAAGGGCTCGGTCCTCGAGCGGCTCGAGCGCGTCCACATCTTTCCGGCGAGCCACTACGTGACCGAGGCGGGCCAGCTCGAGCGCGCGATCGGCACGGTGCAGGAGGAGCTGGAGGAGCGGCTCGCGTTCCTGCGGCCCAGGAACCGGCTCCTCGAGGCGCAGCGGCTGGAGCAGCGCACGCTCTTCGACATGGAGATGCTCCGCGAGCTCGGCTACTGCCACGGGATCGAGAACTACTCGCGCCACCTCACGGGCCGCCGCCCGGGGGAGGCGCCGCCGACGCTGATCGAATACCTCCCGAAGGACGCGCTGATCATCATCGACGAGAGCCACGTCGCGGTGCCGCAGATCCGCGGCATGTACTATGGCGACCGCTCGCGCAAGGAAGCCCTGGTCGAGTACGGCTTCCGGCTGCCGTCGGCCTTCGACAACCGGCCGCTGACGTTCGACGAGTTCACGCGCCTCACGGGCCAGACGATCTACGTCTCGGCCACGCCGGGGCCCTACGAGCTCGGCCTCGCGGGCGACGCGTCCGTCGAGCAGGTCATCCGCCCGACGGGGCTCATGGACCCGAAGATCACGGTGCGGCCGGCGAAGGACCAGGTGGACGACCTGCTCGCCGAGATCCGCGCCCGCGCCGCGCGGGAGGAGCGCGTGCTGGTGACCACGCTCACCAAGCGCATGGCCGAGGATCTCACGGAATACTGCCAGCAGGTGGGGCTCCGAGTGCGTTACCTGCACTCCGACATCGATACCCTCGACCGCGTCGCGATCATCCGGGACCTCAGACTGGGGAAGTTCGACTGCCTGATCGGCATCAACCTCCTCCGGGAGGGCCTCGACATCCCCGAGGTGTCACTGGTCGCGATCCTCGACGCCGACAAGGAGGGCTACCTCCGCTCGGCGACCTCGCTGATCCAGACGGCGGGGCGCGCCGCCCGTAACGTGAACGGCGAGGTCATCATGTACGCCGACCACGTCACCGGCTCGATGGCGACGACGATACGGGAGACGGAGCGGCGCCGGGCGCTCCAGGCCGCGTACAACCACGAGCACGGGATCACGCCGGAGACGATCCGCTCCGCGATCCGCGAGCTCCTCCAGACCGTGTACGAGCGCGACTATTACACGGTCGATGTGGAGGCGCCGACGCCGGAGGCGTTCGACTCTCCGGCGGCGCTCCACAAGCGGGTCGGCGAGCTCCAAGGGCAGATGAAGGAGGCCGCGCGGCGGCTCGACTTCGAGCAGGCCGCGGAGCTGCGCGACCGGATCAAGGCCTTGAAGAAGCTCGAGCTCACGTGACCCTCGAGGAGAAGCTCGCCCGCCTCCCGGACCGGCCCGGGGTCTACATCTACCGGGACGCAAAAGCGCAGGTCCTCTACGTCGGGAAGGCCGCGTCGCTCAAGAGCCGCGTGCGCTCCTACTTCCAGGAGTCGCGGCCGCGCGACCCGAAGACGGACGCGCTCGTCCGCCACATCCGGGACCTGGAGTACATCGTCACCGACAACGAGCTCGAGGCCCTGATGCTCGAGGCCAATCTGGTGCGGAAGCACCGGCCCCGCTACAACATCATTTTGAGAGACGACAAGCACTATCCGTTTCTGAAGCTGACCACGAATGAGGCGTTCCCGAGACTCTTGGTCGCGCGGAGGGTGCAGGAGGACGGGGCGATGTACTACGGCCCGTTCTATCCCGCGACGGCGATGCGCGAGACGCTGCGGCTCACGCGCCAGCTCTTCCCTTTGCGCACGTGCTCGATCACGATCGACGGCACGCTCGAGCGCCCGTGCATCCAGTACGCCATCCACCGGTGCAACGCCCCGTGCACCGGCTGGGAGACGCGCGAGGGGTACGCGAAGACGGTCCGCGACGTCGTGCGTTTCTTGGAGGGTCGTGACGAGGACCTGGCATTGCGGCTCACGAAGGAAATGGAGGCGGCGGCGCTCGATCTCAAGTTCGAGCGCGCGGCGGTGCTCCGCGACCAGGTCCAGTCGCTCAACAAGGTCCGCGAGCGCCAGAAGATCATCTCGACGGACGAGGTCGACCAGGACGTCATCGGCGTCGTGCGCCAGGGGAGCGATGCCTGCGTGGAGCTCTTCTTCGTGAGAAAGGGACGGCTCGTCGGCCAGGAGCCGTTCTTCTTCGACCGGGTCGCGGGCTGGGCGGACGGCGAGATCCTGTCGGCGTTCGTGCGGCAGTTCTACGGCAAGCAGGTCGCGCCGGCGGCGGAGATCCTGCTCTCGGAGGAGCTCCCCGAGGCCCCACTGACGGCCGTGTGGCTCGGCGAACTCGTGGGCCGCCGCGTGCAGCTCCTCGTGCCCCAGCGTGGCGCCAAGCGCGAGTTCGTCGCGCTGGCGGAAGAGAACGCGGCGATCGCCCTCCAGAACCATCTCCTCTCGCGTGACGATCGCCAGCAGGTCGTCCTCGAGGAGCTCCGCCGGGCGCTCAACCTGCCGGGGCTGCCCAACCGCATCGAGGGCTACGACATCTCCCACGTCCAGGGCTCGGAACAGGTGGGCTCGATGGTCGTGTGGGAGAACGGCGACCTCAAGAAGGACGACTACAAGCGGTTCCGGATCCGGACGGTGGCCGGCGCGGACGACTTCGCGTCCCTCCGCGAGGTGCTCACGCGGCGGTTCTCGAAGGCGCTGGAGCAGGGGACGCCGCTGCCGGACCTCGTCCTCATCGACGGCGGCCGCGGGCAGCTGAACGTCGGCCTCACGGTCCTGCAGGAGCTCGGCCTCGACTACCTCCCGGTTGTCGCGCTTGCCAAACGGCAGGAGGAGGTCTACGTCGGCGAGAGCCTCCACCCGCTCGTCCTCGACCCAACGTCGCCGGCGCTGCACACGCTCCAGAAGCTCAGAGACGAGGCGCACCGCTTTGCGATCACGTACCACAAGAAGCTTCGGTCGAAGCGCACGCTCCAGTCCGTGCTCGACACGATCCCCGGGATCGGGCCGACGATCCGGACGAGCCTGCTCAAGACGCTCGGCTCGGCCCGGCGCATCCGGGAGTCCTCGGTCGCCGAGCTGGCGGCGGTCCCCAAGGTCACGCCGAAGCTCGCCCAGCGGATCTTCGACCATTTCCACGGCGCGGCGGCCCGGGAACCCGAGTAGACCGCCGCCAGTTAGAATCCTGAAGCCAACCAGGCTCGCGAGGGGGTGAGACACGCATGAAGAAGCTCATGGCAGCGACCGCGGTGGCTGCGGCGCTCACACTCGCCGCCGGCACGGCGCACGCGTTCCAGTGTCCGACGCTGATCAAGGCGGGGCGGGACGCCGTCGCCAAGATGGACGCGAAGGACGAGAAGGTCAAGAAGGCGGTCTCGATGCTCGACAAGGCCGAGGCCCTGCACAAGGAAGGAAAGCACGCGGACTCCGTCAAGGAGGCCAACGAGGCGCTCGGGATGCTCGGCGTCATGAAGTAATCATTCCGGGAGCGGGGCAGGCGCTGGCGCTTCGCAACGACGCTCGCGGGAGCGCCTGCCCCACCCCCGTCTCGTTCCGCCGCTCGCCGAGCCGCCCCAGAGCGTTTCTTGCTCCCGTTGTCCAAGTATGTAAACCTCTAGCGTAATTATGTCGCCCGACCGCTATCCGTTTCGCGAGATCGAGGCTACCTGGCAGAAGATCTGGGAGGAGCGCAAGCAGTTCCGCGCCACCGAGGATCCGAGCCGCCCGAAGTTCTACTGCCTCGAGATGTTCCCGTACCCGTCCGGTCGGATCCACATGGGCCACGTGCGCGTGTACGCGATCGGGGACCTGCTCGCGCGCTACAAGCTGATGCGCGGCTACAACGTCTTGCACCCCATGGGGTGGGACGCCTTCG
>JBGPIS010000012.1:0-17185 GCA_041484965.1 Methylomirabilia bacterium | reverse complement strand
CGACTTCAGCGCGTTACGGGTGGAAGTACAGGAACGTGCGGGTCCTGAAGCGGGGTGTGACCGTCTCGCCGCTCGCCGCGCCGACGGCGCAGATCGCCGTCGCCGACCTGCTGCCCTAGCCTACTTCCGGCGGAACTCAGCCGGGAGCTTCACCCACTGGTAGACCCCGACGTTGAGCTGCTGGAGCGTCCAGCGCTCGGGGTACCAGTAACCGGTCGTCGTCTCCGTGATGTAGCCGGGGTCTCGACCGTCTGCGGTTCGGTCCTGGGCGGGACGCCGTCGGGAACAGGCACGCTGAGGGTGATCGCCATTTGCTGCGGCGGCACCGGGATGTACTGGACGACCTGGCCATAATCGATGCGGCTGGCGCTATTGGGCGTCCACGGCATGACCGGGTGAGCGTTGTCAGTGAAGTCTTTAGGATTGCTGGGATTCCTTTCTCAGTCTGGCGAGCCCGGGGAGTACGCTGGTACCCTCTCGCTTCTCCTCCGCCCGGGCTCGTTTCGAGCTATACTGAGCCGCCATGAGAATCCTCGGCGTCGCGATCGTGCTCCTCCTCGGGGTGGCCAGCCCGGCCGTCGCGCAGCTGGGCGGCACGAACCCACAAGGACCGGTGTTCATCGTTCGGCCGGATCCGCGCGGGCCATTCTTCGTGGTGCCGCCGCGCTTCCCGGGCTCGCGCGAGACGGTCCCCTTCGTCGACGAACCGCATCGTCTGAACAACCCGCACCCGATGCTGCCAAACGCGGCGCTAGGGTATGCCGCCGGCCAGATGCTGCCAAACGCGGCGCTAGGGTATGCCGCCCGCCAGGTCTGGGTGCCCCCACAGCCCCTCGTGATGCAGGTGTACGTCCCGGCGCCCAGCGGGGTGCCTGCGCAGTATCAGACGCAGTACGCAGAGATCCCGGGATTCTACGTCACGGAAACCACGACAGGGTACCTGTATCCTGAACGGTGGACGATCGACCAGCTGAACGTGGGCGTCTACCAGTGGCGGAAGGTGCCCTCCCAGTTCGTTGCGAGGTAGCCAGCAGACCCAGACCGGCGCCGCCGGTTGATATTCCTCGGATGTTTCCGTAAAGTTGACCTTCCCCATGCTTGATTCCCTGAGCACGAGACTGCAAACGATCTTCGACAAGCTCGGCGGCCGCGGCCGGCTGTCGGAGGAGAACATCCAGGAGGCGCTCCGCGAGGTGCGGGTCGCCCTCCTGGAGGCCGACGTCAACTTCAAGGTCGTCCGGACGTTCATCGACCGCGTGAAGGTGAAGGCCGTCGGCAAGGACGTGCTCGCCTCGCTGACGCCGGCCCAACAGGTGGTGAAGGTCGTCCACGGCGAGCTCGTGGAGCTGCTCGGCGGTAGCGGCCACCGGCTCGCCCCGGCGCCGCACCCGCCGACGGTGGTCATGCTCATCGGGCTCCAGGGCTCGGGCAAGACGACGACCGCGGCGAAGCTCGCCCGCATGTACACGAAGCAAGGCCAGCATCCGCTGCTCGCCGCCGCCGACACCCAGCGCCCGGCGGCGCAGGACCAGCTCCGGACGCTCGGCGCCGAGCTCGGCATCCCGGTGGTCGGCGCCGCGGGCCAGACGCCGCTCGCGATCTGCCGCCAGGCGCGCGAGGAGGCGGCCGCGCGAGGGCTCACGCCGCTCATCCTCGACACGGCGGGCCGCCTGCACATCGACGAGGCAATGCTGGAGGAGCTCCGGGCGATCCGGCGCGAGGTCACGCCCCACCACGTGCTGCTCGTGGTGGACGCGATGACGGGCCAGGACGCGGTCACCGTCGCCGACCGGTTCAATCAGGCGGTCGGCATCGACGCGGTGATCCTGACGAAGCTGGACGGCGACGCGCGCGGCGGCGCCGCGCTGTCGGTGCGCAGCGTCACGGGCCGGCCCATCGCCTTCGTCGGGACGGGCGAGAAGACGGACGCGCTCGAGCCGTTCCATCCCGACCGCCTTGCCTCGCGCATCCTCGGGATGGGCGACGTGCTGTCGCTCGTCGAGAAGGCGCAGGCTGTGGTGGACCAGAAGCAGGCCGAGGAGCTCGTGCGCAAGCTCCGCGAGGACGCGTTCACGCTCGAGGATTTCCGCGAGCAGCTCAAGCAGGTGCGGCAGATGGGGCCGCTCGACCAGATCCTCGGGATGCTCCCCTTCGGCAAGATGCTGAAGGGAGCGCCGAAGGACCTCGCCGGCGAGTCGGCCGACCTCGGCCGCTTCGATGCGATCATCTCCTCGATGACGCCGGGCGAGCGGCACAACCCCGAGATCATCAACGGCAGCCGCCGCCAGCGCATCGCGCGCGGCAGCGGCACGAGCGTGCAGGACGTGAACCGGCTGCTCAAGCAGTACGCGCAGCTCCGGAAGCTCATGAAGCAGTTCAAGGGCACGGAAGGAAAGTTGCGACTTCCGATGCTGAGGAGGTGACGACGTGGCGGTTTCGATTCGACTGAGACGCACAGGAACGACCAAGCGGCCGAGATACCGCGTGGTGGTGGCCGACTCGCGCGCGCCGCGCGACGGGCGGTTCATCGAGATCCTCGGCCACTACAATCCGCTCACCGAGCCGCCGACCGTGTCGATCGACCGGGCGAAGGTGGAGGCGTGGATCGCCAAGGGCGCCCAGCCCTCCAACACGGTCAGGAAGCTCATGGCGAACACGAAAGAGCCGACGAAGTAGGAGCCGCGGGTTGACTTCCTCGAACGTCGGGCGCGGAGGCGCCCCGACGGCGAGACTGGTGGTCATCGGCGAGATCGCGCGGGCCCACGGCCTGCGCGGCGAGGTCCGCGTGACGCCGCTGACGGACGATCCGGAGCGGTTCGCGCGCGTGCGCGAGTGCGTGCTGTGGGATGCGACGCGGGATCAACGGGAGCCGCGACGGATCACCGCCGCGCGCCGGCAGGGCGACGCCGTGCTCGTCTCCCTCGCGGGGTGCGAGTCGGCGGACGACGCGCGGGCGCTGGTGGGGCGGCTCGTGACGCTGCCGGCGGACGAGGCGCTGCCGCTCGGCCCGGGGCGCTTCTACCCGTGGCAGCTCGAGGGCTGCCGCGTGGTGACCGAGGACGGGCGGCGCGTCGGCGAGGTCGCGCGCATCGAGCGCGCGCCGGGCCACGACCTCTGGGTCGTGGCGGACGGAGCGCGGGAGCATTTGATCCCCGCCGTGCCGGAGATCGTGAGCCTAGTGGACCTCGCGGGGCGGCGCGTGGTCATCCGGCCGCCCGATGGATTGCTGGAGCTCTAGCGCCGAGACGCGCGATGCGCATCGACATCGTGACGCTGTTTCCGGGCATGGTCGAGCCGGTGCTCGCCGAGTCGATGCTCGGGCGGGCGCGCGCCCGCGGGCTCGTTGACATCCGGGTCGCGAGTCTCCGCGACTACGCGGAGGGCAAGCACCGGGTCACCGACGATTACCAGTTCGGCGGCGGCGGCGGGATGGTGCTGAAGCCGGAGCCGCTGTTCGCCGCGGTCGAAGCGCTCCGCACGCCGGGGGCGCGCGTCGTCCTGCTGGATCCGCGGGGGCGCGCGTTCACGCAAGCGGTCGCGGCCGAGCTCGCGCGCACGGTGCACCTGATCCTCCTCGCGGGGCGCTACGAGGGCGTCGACGAGCGCGTCAGCGAGCGGCTCGCCGACGACGCGATCTCGATCGGCGACTACGTGCTGACGGGCGGCGAGCTGCCGGCCCTGGTGGTGACCGACGCGGTGGTCCGGCTCCTGCCCGGGGTTCTCGGCGCCGAGGGCGCGGCGGAACGCGAGAGTTTCGCCAGCGGCCTCCTCGAGCCGCCGCAGTACACGCGGCCCGAGGAGTTCCGGGGCGCGCGCGTGCCGGCGGTGCTACTCTCGGGCGATCATGCGCGCATCGCGCGCTGGCGCCGCGTGCAGGCGCTGTGGCGGACGTGGCGGACGCGACCCGAACTCTTAGAGACCGCGGGGCTCACCCCCGAGGAGTGGACGATCGTGGAGCGATTCAAGCGCGGGGAGACGCCCGAGCAGCTCGAGGCGCCCACGCATTAGAGAAAGGGACGACGTCATGGACGCGATCCGGTTGGTCGAAGCCGCGCAGCTCAAGAAGGACCGCCAGGGGTTCGGCCCCGGCGATACGGTGCGTGTGCACGTGAAGGTCGTGGAAGGCGAGAAAGAGCGCACGCAGATCTTCGAGGGCATCGTCATCAGGAAGCGCGGCGAAGGGCTGCGCGCTTCGTTCACGGTGCGCCGCATCTCCTACGGCGTGGGCGTCGAGCGGACGTTCCCGCTCCACTCGCCCCGCATCGAGAAGGTGGACGTGGTGCGCAAGAGCCGCGTGCGGCGCTCCAAGCTCTATTACCTCCGCGGCCTCGCCGGCAAGGCCGCCCGGCTCAAGGAAAAGCGCGTGGTCGTCATCCCCGCCACCGAAGAGAAAGAGTAGCGCCCGCCCGCCGGCGTGACGCCGCCCCCCTCGGCGCCCTACCGCTACGAAGCCCGGGCCTGGCGCGAAGGCCTCGGGCGCGTCGCGGGAGTCGACGAGGCCGGGCGCGGGCCGCTGGCGGGTCCGGTCGTGGCCGCGGCGGTCGTCATCGCGCGCGAGCGGCGCATCATGGGGCTCGCCGACTCCAAGCTCCTCTCGCCCGAGCGGCGTGAGGAGCTGTTCGCGGTCATCCACGAGCGGGCGCTCGCCGTCGGCGTCGGAGTCATCGACCACGAGACGATCGACCGCATCAACATCCTCGAGGCCACGAGGCGGGCGATGGCCCGGGCCCTCGCGGCGCTCACCGTCGTCCCCGAGCTCGTCATCACCGACTTCGTCGCCCTGCCCGCCCTGCCGTGCCCCCAGCGGAACCTCGTCGCCGGCGACCGGCGCTGCGCGAGCGTGGCGGCCGCATCGATCGTCGCGAAGGTCACGCGCGACCGGCTCATGCGGGAGGCGGACGGGCGATACCCGGAATACGGCTTCGCGCGCCACAAGGGCTACGCGACGCCCGAGCACCTAGCCGCGCTCGACCGCCACGGTCCCTGCCCGATCCACCGGCGGAGCTTCTCGGGCGTGTGGCGCCAGGGCGAGCTGTTCGTGCTCGAAGAGGAGGAGTGAACCCCGCCGCGCGTCGCGCTTGACATATCCCTTGCCGATATGTATCTCTTAGCTATATGACCGCGCGACGCGGCAACACGAGCCGGTACGCGATCCTCGGGGTGCTCAGCCTCGGCCCGATGTCCGGCTACGACGTCAAGAAGCTCATCGAGCGCTCCATCGCGCACTTCTGGAACGAGAGCTACGGCCAGATCTACCCGACGCTGAACCAGCTCGCTGCCCACGGCCTCGCCGAGCGCCGGCGCGAGAAGCGGCGCGGGAAGCCGGACCGTCACGTCTACTCGCTCACCCCGAAAGGCCGCGAGGAGCTCGGGCGGTGGCTCGCCCTCCCCGCCAGGCTCGAACCCGTCCGGTCCGAGCTTCTGCTGAAGCTCTTCCTCGGCGGCGCCGGCCCCGTGGCCGACAGCGTCGCCCAGATCGAGCACGTCCAGGCGCGCCACCGGGAGCTCCTCGACACCTACGACCGGATCGAACGGCAGCTCCGCAAGGAGACGGCCGGGCATCCGGAGCTCCCGTACTGGCTCATCACGCTCCGCTGCGGACAGCACCGGAGCCGGGCGATGCTCGCGTGGTGTGAGGAGACGCTCGCCACCCTCAAGCGCCTGGGCGCACGCCCGGCGCGCCGCGCGCGCCGCCGGTGAGGAGGGCGCCATGGACTCGCTGATCGGGGGCGTCCGGCTCCTCCACGTCGCCGCGGGGACGCTCGCGCTCTTCGTGGCGCCGATCGCGATGCTGACCCTCAAGGGCGGCCGGACGCACCGGCGGTGGGGCAAGGTCTACTTCTGGATGATGGCCGTGGTCGCGCTGACGGCGGTCGTGCTCGCCCTCTGGCGGCCGATCGTGTTCCTGGCACTGCTCGCCGTGTTCAGCTTCTACTCGGCGTTCTCCGGCT
Source organism: Methylomirabilia bacterium (assembly GCA_041484965.1). Lineage (GTDB taxonomy): Bacteria > Methylomirabilota > Methylomirabilia > Rokubacteriales > CSP1-6 > JBGPIS01. The sequence goes on along the minus strand of JBGPIS010000012.1, from coordinate 11,234 downwards.
ATCGCGTGCTCTCGCGCAAGCGCCCCGAGAAAGGCGAGCGTGCAACCGCGCTCGACTGGGCGGCGGCGGTCGTCACCTTCGCCGCGAGCGGGGCGCTCGCCATCCTCGGCATCCTGAGGCCGGGCGCCGCATGGGAGCGGGTCGGCGTCGTCCCGGTCGTCTTCGGGCTCCTCGGTGTGGCGCTCTCCGGCCTCGACCTCTGGCGGTTCGCGCGGCCGTCGGCGGACCGAAACGCTTGGTGGTTCAATCACATGACGGGAATGCTCGGCTCCTACATCGCGGCGGTGTCGGCCTTCTCCGTCGTGAATTTCGCCTTCCTGCCGACGACGGCGCGCTGGCTCTGGCCGACGGCCGTCGGCACGCCGTTGATCACACTCTGGATCAGGCACTACAAGCTCCGCTTCCGGCGGAGCGCGCCCGCGCCGGCCCGGGTCCCGGGCTCCTCCGGATGAAACCCGTGACCACCCACGCCGTCGCGGTGCACGACGTGACCAAAACCTACCGCCTCGGCGCGCTGCCCGTCACCGCGCTCGCAGGCGTGTCCCTGACGGTGAACCCCGGCGAGTTCCTGGCCGTCGCCGGCCCCTCGGGCAGCGGGAAGACGACGCTGCTCAACCTCATTGGGTGCCTCGACACGCCGACCTCCGGCGAGATCGCGATCGACGGCGAGCGTGTGAGCGCCCTGTCGCCCGGCCGGCGGGCGGACCTCCGCGCCCGCAAGCTCGGGTTCGTCTTCCAGACCTTCAACCTGATTCCCGTGCTCACGGCCTACGAGAACGTCGAGTACCCGCTGCTCATCCACCGGCGTCGCGGCGACGTCGCCACCCGCGTGCAGGCGGCACTCGACCAGGTGGGACTCGGCGACCGGGCGCGGCACCGCCCGTCCGAGCTGTCAGGCGGCCAGCAGCAGCGCGTCGCGATCGCCCGCGCCCTCGTCGGCCAGCCCGCGCTCGTCCTGGCCGACGAGCCCACGGCGAACCTCGACAGCCGCACGGGCCACGAGATCATCGAGCTGATGCGACGCCTCAACCGCGAGCACGGCACCACCTTCGTCTTCTCGACCCACGATCCCCGCATCATGCAGGCCGCGGATCGCGTCCTGGAGATCTCCGACGGACGACTTCGCTGAAAGGGAGGCCCGTACCATGACGCCGACTCGCCGCAACATCCGACGCCTCCGGGCAGTCGTCGCCGCCTTCGCTGCCCTCATCGCCGTCTGGCATCCGTACCGCGCCGAAGGCCAGACGACCGACCTCGTCGCCCAGGGGAGGCTTGCGCTCGACGCCGACCGGGTGGATGAGGCCATTGCCACCCTCGAGAGGGCGGTGGCCGCCGATCAGAACGACGCGGCCGCGCTGGCCTGGCTCGGCAGCGCCCGGGTACGCAAGGCCCGTATCGCTCCGATCTTCGAGCGCCCGGGCTGGGTCCGGAAGGGCTTCAACACACTCGACGAGGCGGTCGAGCGTTTCCCCGACGCCTTCATCGCCTATATGGTGAGAGGGATTACCGCCGTCACTGTTCCCGCCCTGTTCAACAAGACCGGCGTGGCGGTGAAGGACCTGAGCACGGTCGTCGCCATGAAAGACAAACAGCCGCAGGACGTCCCGGACGCCGCGATGCCCTCCGTCTACCTCCACCTCGGCCTGGCCTACAAGAAGAACGGCCAGACGGCCGAGGCGCGCGCGACGTGGGAGAAGGGAACGCGACTCTACCCCTCGGCTCCTGAAACCGAGGCCATCGCCAGAGAGCTGAGGAATCTCTGACGATGGCGCTCTATCTGAAGCTCGCGATCCGCAACGTCTTCCGCAATCGCCGCCGCACGCTGATCACCCTGGCCGCCATGGGGTTCGGCGCCGCCGCCATCATCGTCTTCGGCGGATTCGTGAACGCCATCTACTGGGGCGTCCGTGAGTCGACGATCCGGAGCCAGGTCGGTCATATCCAGCTCTACCGCAAGGGGTTCTCCGAGAAGGGGAACCTCGCCCCCTTCGACTATCTGATCGGCGACTACGCGGCGATCCACGCCGAGCTGATGAAGATCGAGCACGTCAGGACCGTCACGGCCCGCCTCGGCTTCTCGGGACTCGTCTCCACCGGCGACACCACGACCTCGTTCGTGGGCACGGGCGTCAATCCGGAGGGCGAGGCGGATCTGTCGTCGCTGGCGGTGATCGTGGACGGCCGGGACCTGGCCAGCCGTGACCCGCGCGGCATCATCCTGGGCGTCGGCCTCGCGCGCGCCTTCGGCGTCCGGCTCGGCGACGACCTCACGCTCCTCACGACCACTACGGGCGGCTCCATCAACGCGCTGGCGGTCAAGGTGCGGGGCGTCTGGGAGTCGGGCGAGAAGGCCTACGACGACCGCTTCCTCAAGGTCGCCCTCCCCGAGGTCCAGCGCGTGCTCGATCTCGAGAAGGGCGAGGTCCAGTCGGTCGTCCTGCTCCTCGACAAGACGGAGAACACCGCCTTCGTCCGCGATCGCATCGCCCGACTCATCCGCGAGCGAGGGCTCGACCTCGAGATCAAGACCTGGGAAGATCTCGCGCTCCGCTACCATCAAGTGCGCGAGCTGTTCGGCCGTATCTTCGCAGTGCTCACGCTGATCGTCTCCATCATGGTCGTGTTCGGTATCACCAACACCATGACGATGGCCATCTTCGAGCGGACGCGGGAGATCGGGACGGTCATGGCGCTGGGGACGCGACGGCGCGGCGTCGTCGCGATGTTCGTGCTCGAAGGGGTGGCCCTCGGCGCCCTCGGCGGGGTCTTGGGCGTCCTCCTCGGCGTCGCCCTCGCCAAGATCGTCACGGCCATCGGGATCCAGCTGCCGCCGCCACCCGGCTCCACGCGAGGGTTCACCGTCCAGATCTTCATCGTCCCCGAGGTGCTGGCGCAGGCCTTCCGCCTCTCGATCATCACCGCCACGCTCGCCTCGCTCTATCCCGCCTGGCGCGCCGCTCGGCTGAACGTGGTGGACGCGCTACGCCATGTGTAGGCTGGCGGTCGCGCTGGTCCTCGTCCTGAGCCTCGCCCTGCCGGCCCAGGGCGACCAGGCCGCCGACATCGTGCGCGAGGCGGATCGCGCGCGGCGGCCCGGGGAGAGCTTCGTGTGGAAGATCACGATCACGAGTCACGAGGCCAAGAAGTCGCCGGCGGTCGACGGGTTCGAAGTGTTCGTCAAAGGCACCGGTCGCTCGTTCGTCAAGTTCATTGCGCCGCCCCGCAACGTCGGCCGCTCGCTGCTGGCGCTCGGCCGGGACCTCTGGATCTATCTCCCCGACGCCGGCAAGCCCGTGCGCATCCCGTTCTCCCAGCGGCTGGTCGGCCAGGTCGCCAACGGCGACATCGCGCGCACCGACTATGCCGGCGACTACGATGCCACGCTGCTCGGCGAGGAGTCCGTCGGCGGCGTCGCCGGCCACGTGCTCGATCTGAAGGCGAAGACCAAGGAGGTGACTTACGCGACCATCAAGTACTGGGTGTCGAAGGACAGACGCCTGCCGGTCAAGGCCGAGTTCTACGCCGGCACCGGCACATTACTGAAGGTCGGCGTCTTCGAGCACTTCAGGGAGATCGCCGGCCACCTCCTGGCGACGCGCCTCACCCTGGTCGACGCGATTCGCAAGGACAAGACATCGGTCCTGGACTACGGCGAGATCACGATCCGCGATCTGCCCGAGAAGTACTTCGACAAAAACTACATGAAGACCCTCGATTGAGATGCGCCTCGTCGTCGCGGCGGCAGTTGTGCTCTGCCTGGTCACGGCCGCCCAGGGCGAGGACGCGGAGCGTGAGAGCCTTCGCGAGTGGTTGAAGGCGCTGCGGCTGAGAGGGCGTCTCGCCGAGGAGTTCGCCTACCGCCTCCACGACCCCGGCGACGTCTCGAAGCTCAAGACGATCGGCTGGCTGGAGGGGAAGTACACCTTCTCTGACGCCGTGAACGTCAGGCTCGCGACACGGGGCTGGTACGATGCGGCCTTCGACGCGACCGACCGCTACCCCGCGAACGTCGAGCGCGACCAGAAGACCGAACTGACCCTGCGAGAGGGACTCCTCTCGCTGTCGAGAGGCGACCTCGACGTCCGACTCGGCCGTCAGCAGATCGTGTGGGGGGAAGCGATCAGCACCTTCGTGACCGACATCGTGAACCCCCGCGACTTCCGCGAGTTCGTCCTGCCCGACTTCAGCGAGCTCCGGATCCCGATCTGGGCGCTCGACTTCACCTATCGGCTCGGGCCGGGCGTGAACTTCGAGGGCGTGTGGACGCCCGACACGCTCCACAACAAGCTGCCGAAGCAGGGCGCGGAGTTCCAGTTCGCTCCGATCCCCTACCGCTTTCGCAACCCCGTGATCCGCCTGCCCGACAACCCGGACGAGTTCAGCCTGGCGCGCAGCGAGGGGGGCTTCCGGCTCTCGGCCCTCATGAGCGGCTGGGACGTGTCGCTGATCTACTACGACGCGGCCGACAAGACCGCAGTTCTCTTCCAGCGTCGCTCGTCCCAGCCGCCCGGCCCCGACGTGATCGTGCTCGAGCCGCAGCACCCGCGCCTCCACATCGTCGGCGCCACCCTCGGGAAGGGCCTCGGGTCGGTCGTGCTGCGCAGCGAGGTGGCTCTGACGATCGGCAAGCATTACGAGACGACGGACCCCCTCGACCCCGACGGCGTCGTGCGGCGCGACACGCTCGATTACCTCATTGGCGTCGACTACACCTTCTTCTCTACTGTCGACGCGGCCCTCCAGCTCAGCCAGAAGATCCTGACCGGGTCCGCGACCAACCTGACGCGCGGCGGCGTCCAGGGCCAGGTCACGACGTCGGTGGCGCTGCGCCTGACGACCGGCTTCTTCGACAACACCCTGAACCCGACGGTCCTCTTCGTCGTCGACGCCAACCGGGCCGACTTCCGGCTGAGCCCCCGGATCGACTACCTCCTGAGCGGGGCCGTCACGCTGTCCGTGGGCGCCGATCTCTTCGAGGGCCCCCGTCGCACGCTCTACGGCCAGTTCGACCGCAACGACCGCGTCTACGCCACGACCACGTGGAGGTTCTGAGAGGCCGCCGTCACCTTCCCGCGAGCAACGCGCGGATGCGCGCCGGCGTCATGGGCGTCTCGGTGATGCGCACGCCGAACGGGGCGAGCGCGTCTTCGATCGCGTTCGCGATCGCCGCGGGCGGCGAGATCGCGCCGCCCTCGCCCAGGCCCTTGACGCCGAGCGGGTTGCGCGGCGACGGGAACTCGAGGTGGACGGTCTCGATCAGCGGCAGGTCGGCCGCCTTCGGCACCGCATAGTCCATCAGCGACCCGGTCAGGAGCTGGCCCTCTGCGTCGTACGCCATGTCCTCGAAGAGCGCGCCCCCGATGCCCTGGGCGACGCCGCCGTGCACCTGGCCCTCGACGATGATCGGGTTGATGACCTTGCCGCAGTCGTGGGCGACGACGTAGCGGAGGAGCTTCACCGCGCCGGTCTCGACGTCCACCTCCACCTGGGCGACGTGGACGGCGCTCGCGTAGGTGACGGTCGGCACGTGGTGATAGGCGCTGGCCTCGAAGTCGGGTGGCGCCACGCCGGGCTTGGCGAAGGTCGGGATGGAGGCCTGCACGACGCGCGCGACATCCACACCCGAGCCCGGCGCGCCACGCACGAACACCATGCCCTCGTCGATCTCGATGTCCTCCGGCGCCGCCTCGAGGAGATTCGCGGCGGCCCTCACGAGCTTGCCGCGCACCTCGCGGCACGCGTCGGCGATCGAGCTGCCCGCGGTGACCGCGCTCCGGCTGGCGAACGTGCCGACGCCGAACGGCACCGCGGCGGTGTCGCCGCCGACGACCGTCACCCAGTCGAGCGGCACCCCGAGCGCGTCCGCCGCGACCTGGGCGAAGCTCGTCTCGTGCCCCTGCCCGGAGCTGACCGCGCCCGTCGCGACGACGACGCGGCCCTGCAGGTCGAGCTTCACGGTGGCGCCCTCGAAGGGACCGATCGCCGTGCCCTCGACGTAGCCCGAGATCCCGATGCCACGATGGACGCCCCGCGCGCGGAGCCTCTCCTGCTCGCGGCGAAACCCCTCGTACCCGGCGGCGGCGAGTGCCGCGTCCAGCGCCGCGGGGAAGTCGCCCGTATCGTAGACGAGCGGATTGCCGTCGCGGTAGGGCATGCCGAGATCGTAGGGGAGCTCGCCGGCGCTGATGTAGTTCTTCCGGCGGATCTCCGCGGGATCCATCCGGGTCTCACGCGCGAGGCAGTCCACGGCGCGGTCCACCGCGAACACCGCCTCGGGCCGGCCGGCGCCTCTATATGGAGCGTTCGGCGTCTTGTTCGTCACCACGCCTCGGACATCCACGCGCATGTGCTTGATCCGGTGCGGACCGATCAGATGTGCCACCGTGTTGTAGGGCAGCACGATCCCCCAGACGTTGTACGCGCCGAGATCGAGCCAGATTCTGTCGCGGAGGCCGAGGATCGTGCCGTCGCGCTGCGCGGCGAGCGAGATCGTGTGGATCTGGTGGCGCGCGTGGGCCGCGCCCGACATGTGCTCGCGCCGGTCCTCGATCCACTTCACCGGGCGGCCGAGCGCCACGGCGGCGATCGGGACGAGCGCGTCCTCCGGGTAACCCGACGCCTTCGTGCCGAAGCCGCCGCCGAGGTCGGGCGCGATCACCCGGATCTTGTGGGGCGGGAGCCCGAGCGCCGTCGTGAGCCCCTGCTGGACGAAGTGGGAGACCTGCGTCGAGTTCCACGTCGTCAGCGTGCCGTCGCGGCGGTCCCAGGCGGCAACCACGCCACGGCACTCGATCGGCATGCCGACGTAACGCTGGATGTGGAAGGTCTCACTCACGACGACGTCGGCCCGCGCGAAGGCCGCGTCGGGGTCGCCGATGCCATGGGTGAAGGCGACCGCGACATTCGTCCCCCAGTCGGCGTGGATCAAGGGCCCACCGGGCTCCGCCGCCCTCACCATGTCTACCACCGGCGGCAGCGGCTCCCACTCGACCTCGATCAGAGCCACCGCGTCCTCGGCGAGCGCGCGGCTCTCGGCCACGACCATCGCGACGACCTCGCCGACGTGGCGCGCGCGGTCGCGGCAGAGCGGCCACTGGGGCGCCTGGCGGACGTCGAACTTGATCGCGGCGGCGAGCCCCGGTGGCGCCGCGCCGAACAGGGGCAGTGGCTTCATCCAGCGCTCGAGTTCCGCGAAGGTAAAGACGGCGGCGACTCCGGGCAGCGCGCGGGCCGCCTTCACGCGGATCGCCGCGATGCGCGCGTGAGCGTGCGGCGAGCGCAGAAGCGCCGCGTGGAGCATCCCCGGGAGCGTCACGTCATCGACGTAGCGCGCCTCACCCCGCAGGAACCGCGGGTCCTCGCGCCGCTTCACCGCCGCGCCGAAGTACTTGGCCCCCATCGCTCGCTCAGCACGCGACTATACACCGGCTTCCCCGGCGGCGAGCGGTGCGCTATGCTCCGGGCCACCATTTCCTATTCCGCAGGAGGCCCTCGATGACCAAACGGTGGACAGTCCTGGCAATGCTCGTCACGGCCGCGACGCTGGCGGCCACCGTGCGCGTGGAAGCGCAGGCCCCGATCAAGATCGGCGTCATCCAGCCGCTCTCGGGGCCGGTCGCCGCGTCGGGCAGCTACGTCCGCATGGGCGCCGAGATCGCGCGCGACTGGATCAACGCGCGGGGCGGCATCAGCGGCCGCAAGGTCGAGCTGGTGATCGAAGACAACAAGTCCGACCCCAAGGAGGCGGCGAGCGCGGCCGAGAAGCTCATCGTCCGCGACCGTGTCCCGGCGATCATGGGGGCCTGGGGCAGCTCGATGACGCTGGCGGCGATGCCGAAGCTCGAGGAGTACGGCGTACCGATGGTCGTCGAGACCTCGAGCGCCTCCTCGGTCACCAAGCGCGGCAACCCGTGGATCTTCCGCATCAGCCCGCCCTCCGAGATGGAGGCGCTCGGCCTCGAGCAATACGTAGACAAGCTCGGCGTCAAGCGCGCCGACTTCCTCGCCGTCAACACCGACTGGGGGCGCGGCGCGATCAGCGCTTTCGGCGACATGCTGAAGAAGAAGGGCGTCGCGGTCGGGGCCGCGGAGTTCATGGAGCAGTCGGCGACGGACATGAACGCCCAGCTCACCAAGATCAAGGGCGCCGGCGGCGACACGCTCTTCCTGACGACGGCGGTCGAGCAGATCACGCTGGTCATGAAGCAGGCCCAGGAGCAACGCCTCGTGCGCAAAATCGTCACGACGGGCGGCAGCTCCTCGCCCACCCAGCTCGTCAAGCAGGCGGGCGCCGCGGCCGAGGGCAGCTACCACATCGTCTTCTTCATGCCGTGGTTCCCCGAGGCGATGCCCGACGGCAAGCTCGCCAAGGCGTTCGTGGACGAGTGGGCCAAGCGCGGCCATCCGTTCGAGGGGCTCACGGAGGGCTTCCGCGGCCACGACGGCATCGCCACGATCGCCGAGGCGATCAAGGTGGCCGGCAAGGACGAGCCCAAGGCGATCCGTGACGCCCTCTGGAAGGTGAGCCTCATGGGCGTCAACGGCCCGATCAAGTTCGAGAAGGACGGCCCGGCCGGCAAGGAAAGCGGCCAGAGCCAGCCCAGCATCTTCATCGTTCAGATCCGGGACGGCAAGGTGGCGCTGCCCGACTTCCTCGCGAAGAAGTAGCCGCCGCCGGCGCGGGATGGCCGAGCTCCTTCAGCACCTGGTGAACGGCCTGGTGCTCGGCGGGACGTATGCCCTGCTGGGCATCGGCCTCACCCTGATCTTCGGCCTCATGAACGTCGTGAACTTCGCTCACGGCGAGTTTTACACCTTGGGGGCGTACGCGGCGTTCGCGGCGCTCGGGCTCGCCGGCCTCAACTTCTTCGTGGCCGTGCTGGCGGCGATCGCCTGCGGGGCGGCGCTCGGCGCGCTCTGCGAGGTCTCGCTGCTGCGGCCGCTGCGCAACGAGTCCATCGACACGACCATGCTCGTCATGATCGGCGTCTGGATCGCGATGCAGAACGGGGAGCTGCTCGTCTGGGGCGGTGTCGCCAAATCCATCCCCCACCCCTTCCCGACGGCGCCGCTCGTGCTGGGCCCCGTCTCGATCGCGCCGCTCCGGCTCTTCGTCCTCGCCCTGGCGGCGGGCCTCATCGCCGGCTCCTACGTGCTCATCCAGCGGACGAAGCTCGGCCGCGCGATGCGCGCCACCTTCCAGGACCGCGACACGGCGGCACTCATGGGCGTGAGGATCGGGCGGATCCACACCGCCACGTTTGCCTTTGGCTCCGGGCTCGCTGCAGCCGCGGGAGCTCTGCTCGGGCCGGTCTTCCTCGCGTATCCCTCCATGGGCGACCTGGCGTCGCTGAAAGCGTTCTGCGTCGTGATCCTCGGCGGCCTCGGCAACTTACCAGGCGCCACGCTCGGTGGCCTGCTCCTCGGCATCGCCGAGGAGCTCGGCGCGGGCTATGTCTCATCCGGCTACCGCGACGCCGTCGGGTTCGTGATCATCATCCTCGTCCTACTCCTCCGGCCCGCCGGGCTCCTTGCGAAGCAAGAGCGAATTGGATGACGCTCGTGTTGCGCATGGCCGGGACGCTCCTCGCGCTCGCCCTGCCCTTCTGGCTCGCGAACCCGTACTTCCTGCACGTCGTCATCATGGCGGGGATCTTCGGCGTGCTGGCGCTCTCGCTGAACCTCCTTCTGGGCTACACGGGCCAGCTCTCGCTCGGCCACGCGGCGTTCTTCGGCATCGGCGCCTACACCTCGGCGCTTCTCACGCTCAGGCTCGAGTGGTCCTTCTGGGCGGCGCTGCCATGCGCCGCGGCGGCGGCCGGCCTCGCCGGCTGGTTCATCGGCCGCCTCGCGCTGAAGCTCCGCGGCGCGTACTTCGTGCTCGTCACGATCAGCTTCGCCGGCGTCATCTCACTCGTGAGCATCAACTGGATGGATCTCACGAACGGCCCGCTCGGCCTCCCCGGCGTGCCCGCGCCCGCGCTCGGGCCCTGGTCGTTCCGCGCCAAGAGCGCCTATTACTACCTGGTGCTTACCGCCGTCGCGCTCTCGTACCTCGTCTGCCGCCGCCTCGTCGGGTCGCGGATCGGCCGCGCCTTCGTGGCGCTCCGCGAGAACGAGGCGCTCGCCGAGTCGGTCGGCGTGGACGTGACCCACTACCTGGTACTCGCCGCGGTCGTGAGCGCGGCGCTCGCGGGCATGGCCGGGAGCCTCTACGCCCACTACACGCGGTTCGTCAGCCCCGAGGTCTTCCTCTTCACCTACACGGTGACGATGGTCATCATGGTCGTCGCGGGCGGCAAGGGCACCCTCGCGGGACCGCTCGTCGGCGCGGGGCTCTTCACGGCGCTGCCCGAGGCGCTCCGCGCGGCGACCTCCTGGCAGTGGCAGATGCTCGCCTACGGCGTGCTCCTCGTCCTGCTCGTGTTTTTCCTTCCGCGCGGGATCGTCCCCGCGCTCTCGGCGCGCCGCCAGCGCTCGTAATGCTCTCGGTGCGCGATCTGGCCGTCCGGTTCGGCGGCGTCGCCGCACTCGGCGGCGTGAGCTTCGACGTCCACCCGGGCACGATCACCAGCGTCATCGGGCCGAACGGCGCCGGGAAGACGACCGCCTTCAACGCGATCACCGGTTACCTCCGCCCGACGCGCGGCGAGATCGCCTACGACGGCGCCCCGCTGACGGGGCTCAGGCCCTCGGCCATCGCGAGGCGCGGAGTCGTGCGCACGTTCCAGCGCACGAGCGTGTTCCCCGCGCTCAGCGTGACCGACAACATCAGGATCGGCCTCCACCTGCAGGGGACGTCGCGCCTTCTCGAGGTGCTGCTGGGCCGGCGGCGCCTGCGCGAGGAAGAAGCGCACCTGGCACAGCTGGCTGGCGAGATCATCGAATTCGTCGGCCTCGGCCGCCGCCGCCGCGAGACGGCGAGTGAGTTGCCCTACGGCGAGCAGCGGCTCGTCGAGCTCGCCGTGGCCCTCGCCGCCGGGCCGCGCCTGCTCCTCCTCGACGAGCCCGGCGCCGGCATGAGCGCGGCCGAGAAGGACGTCGTGTGCACCCTGATCCGCCGGATCCGCGATCGGGGCGCGACGGTACTCCTCGTCGAGCACGACATGCGGATGGTCATGGGCATCTCCGACACCGTGATCGTGCTGAACGGGGGCCGCGTGATCGCCGAGGGCGCGCCCGCCGCGATCCAGACGCACCCGGAGGTCATCCGCGCGTATCTCGGGGTGGGCGGT
>JBGPIS010000011.1:0-17543 GCA_041484965.1 Methylomirabilia bacterium | reverse complement strand
ATGATGTGCATCGGGCAGAACGTGATGTCGAAGAAGACGAACGTCGGCCAGAAGTGGAGGTGGCCGAGGACCGTGTTGGTCATCCGCCCGAACATCGTCGGGAACCAGTAGTAGATCGCCGCGAAGGCGCCGAAGATCGAGCCGCCGAAGACCACGTAGTGGATGTGCGCCACGATGAAGTAGGTGTCCTGGATGTAGATGTCCACCGGCGTCGAGGCCATGAAGATGCCGCTCAGGCCGCCGATGACGAACACGGTCCTCGGCCACCTCCACTTCTGGCCCACGTTCGTCTTCTTCAACTGCACGTTCTTTCCGATGCACATCATCGGCGTCGGCGGTCAGATGCGGCGCATCTACAACCCGATGCAGTACGAGTTCCTCCAGCACCAGCAGCCCTGGAACGTGTTCATCACGGTGTCGGCGCTGGCGCTCGGCGTCGGGCAGATCCCCTTCGTCATCAACTTCTTCTGGTCGCTCTTCGCCGGGAAGAAGGCGCCGCCGAACCCGTGGAACGCCAACACGCTCGAGTGGACCGCGCCGTCGCCGCCCCCGCACCTGAACTGGGGCCCGACGCTGCCGACGGTCTACCGCGGACCGTACGAGTACAGCTCGCCCGAGTCGAAGGAAGACTGGCTGCCGCAGACCGCGCCGCCCGTAACGGCCGCGGGAGCGCGGCGCCACTGATCGGGGGCGGGCGGTGGCGCACCGGTTGGCGCTCGTCACGCTCGCGGTGACGTTCGTCCTGATCCTCTTCGGGGGGCTGGTCACGAACACGGGCGCGGCGCTCGCGGTGCCCGACTGGCCGAGCACCTTCGGCTACAACCTCTTTTTATTTCCGTGGTCCCAAATGGTTGGAGGGATTTTCTACGAGCACAGTCACCGGCTCGTCGGCGCCGCCGTCGGGCTGCTCACGCTGGCCCTCGCCGCCGCGCTCTGGCGCCGCGGTGGGCGGCTCCGCTGGCTCGGCACGCTCGCGGTGGTTGCCGTCGTCGGCCAGGGGGTCCTCGGCGGCCTCCGCGTCGTCTTGCTGAGGGACACGCTCGCGATCGTCCACGGGAGCCTCGCCCAGGCGTTCTTCGCGCTGCTCTCGGCCATCGCGTTCCTGACGTCACGCGCGGCGGCTGGCCCTGCGCGCGTCGTGGAGCCGGCCACGCGCCGCCTGGCCGTCGCGGCCGCGGCGCTCGTGTTCGTCCAGATCGTCTTCGGCGCGCTCCTGACGCATGCCGGCCGCCTCGACCTCCACCTGGCGGGCGCCCTGCTCGTCTTTCTTATGGTCCCGCTGGTCACAGCGCGGATGCGGCGCAGCGGCGATTCCGTCGCCACGCCACTCGCGCGGGCCCTCCTGGCGCTCCTCGGCGTCCAGCTCGTGCTCGGGATCGGGAGCTATCTGGCCCGCTTCTCCCCGGTCTGGATCCCCGGAGAGCAGACCACGATGCTCGTCCTGCCGGTGGCCCACCGGCTCGCGGCGAGCCTGATCCTCGGCGCGACGGTCGTCCTCGCGATCCGGCTCAGCCCGGCGGTCGGGCGGCTTGATGCCGTGGATTCTCGAGCCATTTCGCCGCTCGGCTCGCGCCGCCGCGGCGCTCACCTCGTAGAGCCATGACTCCGCTGGCGCTGACGACGGCGCGCACGGCGCCGACCGAGGTGATCGTCGGCGCGCTCGCGCGCGACCGGCGCCGCGTCGTGGCTGACCTGATCGCGCTGGCGAAGCCCCGGATCGTCCTCATGATCCTGGTGACCACGTTCGTCGGCTACTACGTGGGGCTGCCCGGCGCGCCCGACTACGCCCGGCTGGTCCACCTGCTCGTCGGCACGCTCCTCGCGGCCGGCGGCTCGCTCGCGCTCAACCAGTACTGGGAGCGCGACGTGGACGCGCGCATGGAGCGCACGCGCGCGCGGCCCCTGCCGGATGGCCGGCTGGTACCGCTCGAGGCGCTCCTGTTCGGCAGCGCGCTCACGCTCGCCGGTCTGGTCTACCTCGGGAGCTTCGTCGGCCTGCTGGCGCTCGCCGTGACCGCCACGACCGTGGCGCTCTACCTCTTCGCCTACACGCCCCTGAAGCTCCGGACGCCCTTCTGCACGATCGTCGGCGCGGTGCCCGGGGCGCTGCCGCCCGTGACGGGGTGGGTCGCCGCGCGCGGGGACCTCGGCGTCGGCGCCTGGGTGCTCTTCGGAATCCTGTTTCTCTGGCAGCTGCCCCACACGCTGGCGATCGCGCGCCTCTACCGGGACGACTACGCCCGCGCGGGCGTCCGCCTCCTGCCCGTCGTGGACGCAGACGGGACGAGCACGGAGCGCCAGATCCTGACGGGGTGCCTCGCCCTGCTCGTCGTGAGCCTCCTGCCGACGCTCATCGGGCTCGCGGGCCCGGTCTACTTCGCCGGCGCGTTCCTGCTCGGCAGCGCGTTCGTCGCGCTGGGCGCGCGGCAGGCGCTCCAGCCCTCGCCCGTCGCCGCCCGGCGCGTGCTGTTCACGTCGCTGCTCTACCTCCCGGCGCTCCTCGCCCTCCTGGCGTTCGACAAGGTATGACGGCCGACGCCCGCAGCTGGGGGACCCTGCGCGTGCTGCTCGTGATCATCGGCGTGCTCGTCGTGGCGTCGTTCCTCGTGGGGATTCGCTGGTGACGACCGCGACGCTCGACCGTGCCCCCGGCGCGCGGCCGGCCGAGGAGCGCACCCCGCCGCCGCCCCCGCGCGTCGGCGGCGGCGACGGCGGCCCCGAGCGCGCCCCGTCGCCGCGCCGACCCGGACTCGACAACCTGCGCCTGGCGATCCTGTTCCTGATCGGCGGCGAGTGCATGTTCTTCGCCGCCCTGATCTCGGCGCTCTTCGTCCTGCGCCTCGGCCAGCCGCTCTGGCCGCCGCCGTTCCAGCCGCGGCTCCCCGTCGGCGTCACGGGCGTGAACACGCTGGTGCTCTTGGCATCGAGCGTCACGCTGAGCGCCGCGCTCCGCGCCCTCGCGCGCGGACAGGAGGTCGAGGCGGTCAAGCGCCTCGCCGTCACCGCGGGCCTGGGCCTGCTCTTCCTGCTCGTGCAGGGCTACGAGTGGATCCGGCTCATCGGCTACGGGCTGACCGTGGCGTCCGGCACCTACGGCACCACGTTCTACACGCTGATCGGCACGCACGGGATCCACGTCCTCGGCGCGCTGATCTGGCTCTCCGTCGCGCTCGTGCTCGCCGCGCGTGGCCGCTACGCCGGGGGCCGCACGGCGCCGGTCAAGGCGTGCGCGATGTTCTGGCACTTCGTGGTCGGGCTGTGGCCGATCCTGTACGTCGCGGTGTACCTGCTGTGAGCCTCGGGCGCGCGCTCGCTTCGACGGCTGCGGCCCTCGCGGCGTGGGCACCGGGCCGGGCGCTCGGCTGCACGTGGTGCATCTCGTCGGCGTTCGGCGACCGGTCGTTCAACTGGCCGTACCTCGGTCTGATCCTGGCGCCGTTCCTCGTCGCCGTGGTCATCGGTAGCGTGCTGGCGCGGAACGCCGGGTTCGAGCTCCGCGCGCTTCTGGAACGTCGCCGCGGCCGGGCCGCGGCCCCGGACGAGTCTGAACCGATCAAGGAGACGACATGAGTCAGGTGCACTCGATGGTCGAGCCGGCCGAGACTCCGCTCACGCCGGAGAGCTGGGGGAAGCTCGGGATGTGGATCTTTCTGGCGGGCGATGCCGTGGGCTTCGGCGTGCTGCTCGCCGGATACGGCGGCATGCGGTTGACCAGCGCCGACTGGCCGAACCCGTACGCGGTGCTCGGCATCAACCTCACCGCGATCATGACGTTCCTCCTGATCTGCTCGAGCGTGACGATGGTGAAGGGGCTCGAGTGGCTGGGGAAGGGCGACCGCGCGAAGTGCAAGATGTTCCTCTTCTTCACCGCGCTCGGTGGCGCGATCTTCGTGAGCCTGCAGGCCTATGAGTGGACCCACCTGATCCATCGAGGCCTGCACATCAGCGGCAACCCGTGGGGCGCCTCGCTCTTCGGCACGTCCTTCTTCATCGTCACCGGGTTCCACGGCCTGCACGTGACGGGCGGCGTCATCTATCTCCTCTCGATCATCCGGTACGTCACCCACCGCCCCGAGGCGCGGGCGAGCTACAACGCCGTGGAGATCGTGGGCCTCTACTGGCACTTCGTCGACCTCGTCTGGATCATGGTGTTCACCTTCATGTATCTCATCTGAGGGGCAAACGATGGCGAGCGGAGAGCACAAGCACCCCAGCTACATGGCGATCTTCTGGTACCTCGCGATCCTTACGGTGGTCGAGCTCGCGGTCATCTACACGCCCTTCGCGAAGCTCACGATCGCCGTCCTCCTCTGCGCGCTGGCGCTCGGCAAGGCCACGCTGGTCGCGATGTATTTCATGCATCTGCGTTTCGAGGCGCGCACGCTCGGGATGGTCGCGATCACCCCGCTCGTGATCGCGACGCTCCTCGTGTTCGTCATCCTGCCGGACGGCTTTGCGGTGGCGAAGCGGACCCAGGGTGTCAAGGCGGCCGTGACCGAACCCGCGAAGCACTGAGTGCGCCGCTCCGAGAGCCGTCGGGTGAGTGATGCCGCTGGAGCGTCGGACGGGCCGCGTGGCGGGCGCCCTCGGCCGGGCTGCGCGCCTGGCCTGTCCCCGTTGCGGCGAGGGCCCGATGTTCCGGGGCTGGTTCACGATGGCGCCCTCCTGCCGGCTCTGTGGGTTTGGCTTCGAGCGGGCCCAGGGCTACTTCGTCGGCGCGATCTACGTCAACTACGCAGCGACGGCGAGCCTCGTCCTCGGCGGCTATCTGATTCTCTGGCGGTTCACCGAGCTCTCGACGGCGGCGCAGCTGGCGCTGTGGCTGCCGGTCGCCGTCCTGTTCCCCCTGTGGTTCTTCCGCTACAGCCGGAGTCTCTGGCTCGCGCTCGAGTACGCGCTCAATCCGGAGCCGTGACGGCGGCGCTCGCGGCCCTCGCCGCGCTCCTGCTCGTCGCGGCTCCCGCGGACGCCGCCGCGTACGAGGCCATCGCCGTGCACGACGGGGGCGCGCTCACGGGAACCGTGCGGTTCGCCGGGACGCCGCCGAAGCTCGACCCGATCCGTGTCAACAAGAACCGGGACGTCTGCGGCGAGCAGAAGCCTTCCGAGGCGCTGGTGCTCGGGCCGGAGCTGGGTGTCCGGGGCGCGGTCGTGCTGATCGAGGGCGTCGCGCGCGGCAAGAAGGGCACGCGCGACGTGATCCTCGACAACCACCGTTGCCTCTTCGTCTCCCATGTCACGGCCGTGGCGTCGGGGGAGCGGGTCCGCGTCGGGAACTCCGACCCCGTGCTCCACAACACGCACGGGTTCCGCGCCAAGGCGACGGTGTTCAACCTGGCCCTGCCGACCAAGGACCAGATGATCGACATCACGAAGCGGCTGCAGAAGCCGGGCGTGGTTCACGTGCTCTGCGACGCGCACCCCCACATGTCTGCGTGGATGATCGTGCACGACAGCCCGTACGTGACGGTGACCGACGAGCGAGGCGCGTTCAGCATCGGCGACATCCCGCCGGGCGCCTACAAGGTCACGATGTGGCACGCCGGGTTCCGCGCAAAGGGCGCCGACAAGGACGGGCGCCCGCTCTACGACGAGCCGCGGACCGTCACGAAAGAGGTCACGATCGGGCCGGCCGCCACGGCCACGGTCGATTTCGAATTGCGCTGAGCGGCAGGAGCGAGAGGGAGGGGCCATGTTCAAGCACATCTACGTTCCGGTGGACAACTCGGACTACTCGAACCGGGCGATCGACCTTGCTGTCGAGTTGGGCCGGACGTGCGGCGCGAAGCTCACCGGCATCCACGTGTACGCGGCGCGGCTCCACGACTACCGGTTCAAGCAGATGGAGTACACGCTGCCGGAGGAGTACAAGGACGAGAACGAGCTCGAGCGGCAGCGGAAGATCCACGACTCGCTGATCGCGATGGGGCTCCAGCTCATCTCCGACTCCTACCTCGACGTGATGGGCAAGAAGGCGGAAGCCGCGGGGCTCGCCTTCGAGCGGAAGATGATCGACGGCAAGCACTACAAGGTCTTGATCGACGACTGCGCGGCCTCGGACTACGACCTCGTCGTCGTGGGTGCCCTCGGCATGGGCGCGGTCAAGGACAGCCAGCTCGGCTCCGTCACCGAGCGCTTCGTCCGGAGGGTCACGAAGGACACGCTGATCGTCCGCAACGCCGACGCGCTGCGGGACCAGCGGGGCGCGATCGTCGTGTGCCTGGACGGCTCGCCGCAGTCCTTCAACGGCCTGAAGCTCGGCATCGGCCTCTCACGATCGCTCGGGCGCCCGGTGCGAGCGGTGGCCGTCTACGACCCGTACCTGCACTACGCGATGTTCAACGGCCTCGTCGGCGTGCTCAACGAGAAGGCGTCGAAGATCTTCCGTTTCAAGGAACAGGAGCAGCTGCACGAGGAGATCATCGATACCGGACTGGCGAAGATCTACCAGTCGCATCTCGAGATCGCGCGGAAGCTCGCCGCGGAAGACGGTGTCGATCTCGACATCACGCTGCTCGACGGAAAGTGCTTCGAAAAAATCCTCACGTTCGCCCGCAAGGAGCAGCCGTGGCTCCTGATCCTGGGGCGAGTCGGCGTGCACTCCGACGAGCATGAAGTCGATCTCGGCTCGAATACGGAGAACCTGCTGCGTCTCGCTCCGTGCAATGTCCTCCTCACCGGCGGCAAATTCTACCCGCCGCTCGACGTCAGGGCCGAGGAGATCATCGCGTGGACGGAGGAGGCGGAAGCGCGCATGGAGCGCGTGCCATTGCAAGTCAAGGGCGTCGCCCGCACGGCGCTGCTCCGGTACGCGATCGAGCAGGGGCACACGGTCATCACGAACAAGGTGATCCAGGAGGCGATGGCGATCTTCATGCCGACGCGGATGGCCGAGAAGATGCAGATCCTCGCCGAGGACCTGGCCGTCGCGAAGCTTCGCGCCGAGCAGCAGGCCGCGACGGCGATCTGCTCCGTCTGCGGCTATACGGTCAAGGGACCGAACCCCGTCGTCACGTGCCCGGTCTGCAGGGCGTCCGCGGACAAGTTCCAGGTGATCTCGAAGGAGGTCGTCGAGGCGATCGCCAGGCAGGAGGGCGGCATCGAGGAGGAGGAGTCGATGCCGGGCGTCCAGGTGAAGTGGTCCGCCGACGCCCGCGACGCGCTCCGGGAAGTGACCGACGCCTACCTGAGGCGGCGCGCCAAGGCCCGGATCGAGAAGTACGCGCGCTCGCGGAAGATCCCCGTCATCACCTGCCAGCTCGCGCTCCCGATGATCGAGGAGACCGTCGGGCGGGAGAAGCTCGGCGCCGGCTGGGACACGCTCCTCGCGAGGACGAAGTTCGAGCCGGCCGAGATGCCCGCCCGCGCGGCCGAGGGCGCCGGCAGCGGCTTCGTCTGGACCGAGGACGCCACCGCCCGGCTCAGCCGCGTGCCGGCCGGATTCATGCGCGACATGACGCGCGAGGAGGTCGAGCGGGTCGCCCACACGAAGGGCGTGACGACGATCGACCTCGCGCTGTGCGAGGAGGGCATCGGACAGGCGCGCCAGACGATGAACGAGGTCATCGCGGGGTACGTTTCGAACAAGAAGCCGCGGTAGTCCGCCCCGGCAGGGGCTCAGGGCGGGGAGCTGCGGGGAATGTTCAGGGTGTCGGACACGTGGAGGGCGGCATACCCCGGAGCGGTCGCCGGGATCCTGTTGATGCGGAACGTCGCCAACCCCGCCCGGCATCCCGTCCTGGACACGCGAATCGCCGAGTGTGAGGCCGAGCTCCGACGGAGCTTCGGCGGCGGCGATCGCACCGCGCTGAAGAGTCTCCCGGCTCTGGAGTCCTACGCGGCGTACTACGGCCGCTACCGGAAGACCTACCACGTCCAGCTCCAGCTCGAGTCGGTGGCCCTCAAGGGCAAGGCGATGCCGCGAGGCCCCGCCCTGGTCGCGGCGATGGTGCTGACGGAGCTCAGCCACCTTCTTCTCACGGCGGGCCACGACCTGGACACCATCCGACCCCCGGTCACGCTCGACGTGGCCTCGGGCCGCGAACGTTACATCCTGCTGGGCGGGAACGAGCAAGAGCTGAAGGCGAACGACATGATGATGACCGACGCACACGGAGTGATCTCGAGCATCCTCTACGGTCCCGACTCGAGGACGCGCATCACGCCCGCCACACGGCACGCGTTGTTCGCCGTCTACGCGCCTCCTGGGATCGGCGAGCCGGCCGTGGTCCACCACCTGGAGGCGTTGAAGGCCGCGGTCCTGCTCGTCGCGCCCGACGCCGAGATCGCGACGTCGCAGGCCTATCCGGCAGGTTGAGTCCGGGGTATTCTCGGCCGATGACGGGCACCACCTCCTACACCGCCTACTCCGTCTCGTGGAACCTCACGCAGCGGTGCAACCTCGAGTGCGCGCACTGCTACATGTCGGCGTTCGCGGGCGCCGACACGCGCGGCGAGCTGACGACGGCGGAGTGCCGGCGGGTCATCGACGAGATCGCCCAGGTCAACCCGAACGTGTTCCTCATCCTCACCGGGGGCGAGCCGCTCCTGCGGCGCGACATCTGGGATATCGCGGCGTACGCCGGAGAGAAGCGGTTCACGACGGTGCTCGGCACGAACGGCGTGCTCCTGCGCGAGCGCGAAGCGAAGCTCATGCGCGAGCACGGAGTGCTCGGCGCGTCCATCAGCCTCGACTCGACCGATCCAAAGAAGCACGACGCGTTCCGCCACCTCCCGCAGGCGTGGGAGGGTGCGGTGCGGGCGACGAAGGTCCTCAACGACGCGGGACTCGACTTCTCGCTCCACATGTCGGTGACGGACTGGAACGTGGACGAAGTCCCCGCGATGATCGACCTGGCGAAGGAGCTGGGCGCCAAGGTCCTCAACTTCTTCTTCCTCGTGCGCACAGGGCGGGGGAAGAACCTGACGGACATTGACGCGGCCGCGTACGAGCGCATCCTGGCCTACCTGGCCAAAGTGCAGGGCGCCGGCGATGGCCCTCCCTCGTTCGTGAAGCGGATGCTCGGCATGGGCAGCGCCACGCCGGCGCCGCCGGAGAAGTTCGAAGATCCGTGGTCGACGCCGGTGGGCAACGCGGACGGGCTCCTGATCCGCGCGAAATGCGCGCCCCACTTCCGGCGGATTCTCTGGGAGCTGAACCCGGCGTCGCCGCTCTTGAAGAATTACGCCCACGGCTCGTGTCCCGCGGGCAAGTACTACTGCCGCATCACCCCCGAGGGCGACGTCACGCCGTGCCCCTACATGCCGGTGTCGGCGGGCAGCCTGCGCGAGCGCTCGTTCGCCGACCTGTGGCGCAGCGCGCCGGTGTTCGGCGACCTGCGTGAGCCGAAGCTCGGCGGGCGGTGCGGGGCCTGCGAGTTCTCGAAGATCTGCGGCGGCTGCCGCTGCCGCGCCTACGCGACGTACGGCGACTACCTCGCCGAGGATCCCGCGTGCGGCTACCAGCCCGGCGCCCACGGCGGGCAGGTGATCGAGCTCCCCGCGACGATGACGTTCGGCCTGCCCGTGGACTATCAGCTCGCGTGGGAGGCGGCGGCGCGCGAGCGGCTCGGCGCGATCCCATCCTTCGCCCGCGGCATGGTGGTGAAGGCGGTAGAGGCGTACGCCCGCGCGCAGGGACGGACGGTGATCACGTCCGATCTCCTCGCCGACGTGCGCGCGAAATGGGGCGGCCGCTTCCGGCCTCAGGCATGAGCGATCCCTTCCGGCTCGCCGCCCGCGCCTACCTCGCGTATGGCGTCGTCTACTGGATCGGCGGCGTGTACCTGGCATGGCACGGCGTCGGCGTCCGCGGCGGCAGGATGATGCAGGCGGGCGTCGTGTGGATCGTCCTCGGCCTGGTCTTCGTCGTCGGCATCCCGTACCTCCTGGCGCAGCGCCGCGCGTGGTTCGAGCGCTGGGTCCTGAGCCGCCGCGATTTCGCCCGCGTCCTGTCCCTGCTCATGGCGTTCCGCGCCTTCGAGGTGCTGAAGGTCGCCCTGCGCCCCGAGACCGCGACGGTCGCCGCGCCCTGGGGCGGCGTCGTGAGCTTCAAGCTCGGCGCGGCGGTGTTCGTCGTCGTGACCGTCGCCGCGCTCGTCCTGGTCGCCCGCGCCGCATGGGGGCGGGGGGAGAGCCGACCGTGAGCGCGGCCACCGTGAGCCCGGCCCGACGCGCGCGCGCGGTCGTGCTGATGTTCGCGCTCTCCGGCGCCGTTCTCCTGACGCCGGTCTCCTCCGGTGCCCAGCCGGAGAAGGTGTACCGGATCGGGTATCTGCTGACCGCGGCGCGCGAGCAGCAGGCGCACCTCGCCAAGGCCTTCGAGGACGGCCTGCGTGATCTCGGCTGGGTTCCGGGCCGAAACGTGGTGATCGAGTACCGCTTCGCCGATGGGAGGCTGGAGCGGCTCCCTCAGCTCGCCCAGGATCTGGTCAGGCTCAAGGTCGACGTCATCGTGACGGGTAGCAACCCGCACGTCATCGCGGTAAAGCAGGCCACCACGACGATCCCGATCGTCATGGTGGCCTCGACAGACCCGGTCGGGACCGGGCTCGTCGCGAGCATTTCGCGCCCCGGCGGGAACGTCACGGGGGTGACCGTCGATGTCGGCACCGAGATGGGGGGGAAGCGCCTTCAGCTGCTGAAGGAGTTCGTCCCCAGACTCTCCCGCGTGGCTTACCTGGTCGATCCCGGCTATCCGCCGGCGCCGGCGAACTTCAAGGCGCTGGAGGTGCCGGCCCGGGCGCTGGGGATGACGGTCGTTCGCTTCGACGCTCGTGGACCGGGCGATCTGGAGGGAGTGTTCGCCGCGATGACACGGGCGCGGGCCGGCGCCCTCGCGGTCGGCGGCGGTCCCGTGCTCTTCATCATGCGAAACCAGATCGCTCAGCTCGCGCTGAGGAACCGGCTCCCGTCGAGCTACGGCGTCACCAGTGAGTTTGTGGAGGCGGGCGGCCTCATGTCCTATGGACCCAACCTGCGCGACCTGTACCGTCGCGCCGCCACCTACGTGGACAAGATCCTCAAGGGCGCCAAGCCGGGCGATCTCCCCGTCGAGCAGCCCACGAAGTTCGAGCTGGTCGTCAATGCCGGCACCGCGAAGGCGCTGGGTCTCGCGATTCCGCCGTCCGTGCTGCTCCAGGCCGATCGAGTCATCGAGTGAAGCGCTACAAGGACATCGCGGGCGATGGCGGCTCGAACATCGCCGGCCAGGTCGAGGCCCAGCAGGCGCGACTCAAGGCGCGGCTCACCTCGGTCCGCGCGATCGTCGCGGTCGTCTCGGGCAAGGGCGGCGTCGGGAAGTCCGCCATCACCGCGAACCTCGCGTCCGCCTTCGCGCTGAGCGGCTGGAAGGTCGGCGTGCTCGACGCGGACCTGAACGGCCCGACGATGGCCAAGATGCTCGGCGTGCGCAGCCGGAAGCTCGTCATGTCCGCCGCCGGCGTCGAGCCGCCGGCGACGGCGCTCGGCGTGAAGGTCATGTCCATGGACCTGCTGCTCCCTTCGGACGCGACGCCGCTCGCCTGGGACGCGCCCACGCAGGCGGAGGCGCACACCTGGCGCGGCGCGATGGAGGCGCAGGCACTCCGCGAGTTCCTGGCGGACACGAGCTGGGGCGAGCTCGACGCCCTGTTGCTCGATCTCCCGCCGGGCACCGACCGGCTGGCCACCGTCGCCTCGATCGTGCCCGAGCTCGCGGGCAGCGTCATCGTCACGATCCCCTCGGCCGTCGCGCACCTCGTCGTGAGGAAATCCATTACGGTGGCGGCGCAGACGAAGGCGCCCGTCCTGGGCCTCGTCGAAAACATGGCGGGGCTCTTCCCGGGGCCCGACGCTGCCGAGCTCGCGCGGGACGCGGGCATTCCCTTCCTCGGCAGCGTGCCCTTCGATCCCGCGCTCGCGGCGGCCTGCGACCGCGGCGAGCCGTTCGTCGCCCTTGCGCCCGAGAGCCCCGCGGCTCAGGCCCTCGTGCGCGTCGGGACCGCAATCCGCGCGGCGCTCGCCTCCCGCGTCGCCTGATCGCGGCGCGCAATTCCCTGCCGCGCGATCGCGTTCCCCGCGATGCGGCGGCTCCTCAGGCGGTACCTCAGCGGCAGGTGACGCCGGGCTCGGGCTGGTAGTTGGCGACGTGGAAGGTCTTCACGAAGTTGTCCTCCCAGCCCGCCACCTTGAGCTGGCCGAGAGCCGTCTTCCCGTCGTAGCCGAACACGACCGCGCGCTGCGCCAGGTCCCGCGTCATCGCGCGTCCGGCAACATAATCGCTGACCGGCCGCTTCTCGATGAAGACGGCGATCGTTTCGGTGACCGATTGCGCGCCGGACTGGAGCGGCTGGAGCCAGTCGATGATGACCGTGAAGCCGTCCAGCATCGAGTCCGAGAGGAGCCCCGCCGCCGCCGTCATGCGTCGGAGCAGTGGACCGACGTACCGGGAGAACATCGCCGAGGCCCGTCTCTCGACCGGCCACTGAGCGAATTCTTGGGAGGGCGCCTGATCGACCGTGATGCGGAGCGACAGGTAGCGGACGGCGGAGTCCATGTGCCTGGGCCGGAAGAAGCCGATGCCCTCCTTCTCGACACCCACCCACGGCATGCAGTGATAGATTCCCGCGTTGAGCTCGCGCAGCGCGGCGGCGTATTTCTGGCCGAGGGCACGCCCTTTCTCCGTCGTGTATTGCTCGATCGAAAGGACGCGGTCCTCGGGGGGTGCGGCGAGCGCGCTCCCCGTGACGATCAGGCCGGCCCCGAGGGCCGCGGCGAGAAGACGCCTACTTCTCAAGAAGCTCCTCTTGGCTCACCGTGACCGCCTTGCCAAACCAGTTCTGCTGCCGCGCGAGCTCGACGTCCCCGCGGGTCACCCGGGCGGGCTCCCCTTCTTTGTTGCGCATCGAGAACGTGATGTGGTCGCCCGAGGCGAAGTGGGTCGGGTTCGACCGCCAGATCTGCCACTCCTCGCTGTTTGCGCAGCCGGCGGTAACAAAGAGCGCCGCTCCGATCAGGAGCATGTGCAGCTGAGTCCGTCGCATGATTTGATCCTCCTCGAGGTTGGCGTAGGAACCCATGCTACCGTCGCCCCGGAGGCGGGTCAATCTACCGTTCGTGCTAGACTCGGCAGTGCACGTCGAGGGAGAGCGATGAGATGCTGACGATCCGCGCGCAGCCCGACGGCCTCCGGCGGCCCCTCCTCATTATGGCGTGGAGCGGCTGGAATGACGCGGCCGAGTCGGCGACGACGGCCGCCCGCTATCTGGCGACGTCGCTCTCCGCCGAGAAGTTCGCCGAGATCGACCCCGAGGAGTTCTACCACTTCGGCATGTCCCGGCCGTACGTGCGGTTCAAGCCCGGGTCGGAGACCGAGCGCGAGGTCGTCTGGCCGTCGACGGAATTCTCGCTCGCCCAGTCGCCCGAGCTGGCGCGCGACCTGATCGTCGGCGTCGCGATCGAGCCGCACCTCCGCTGGAAGGCCTACTGCGACGCCGTGCTCGAGCTGGCACGGCGCTGCGAGGTGACGCTGGTGCTCACGCTCGGCGCGCTGCTCGCCGAGGTGCCGCACACGCGCCCGGTGCGCCTGGTCGGCGGCGCCACCGATCCGGAGATTGCGGCCCGTCTCGGGATCCGTCCCACGCGCTACGAGGGGCCGACCGGCATCGTCGGGGTGCTGAACACGATCTGCCGCGACCAGGGGCTGGCGACGGCGAGCCTCTGGGCCAACGTGCCGCACTACATCTCGGGCATCGAGAACCCGAAGGCGACGCTGGCGCTCGTGCGGCGCGTGCTGCCGCTCCTGGGCGCCACGCCCGACCTTTCCGACCTGGAGGAGGCGGGCAAGCAGTTCGACCAGAATCTCACGGAGATCGTCGCCCAGAACGCCAAGATCGCCGGCTACATCAAGAAGCTCGAGTCGCGCGACGCCGAGGAGCCATCCCCCGTCGAGCCGGGGCAGGCGAGCGATCTCCCGCCCGCCTCCGAGCTCGTCGCCGAGTTCGAGCAGTTCCTGCGCCAGCAGCGGCCCGAGTGAGAGAGGCGCTGATCGGCTGCGTTGCCGTCGTCGCGCTGGCCGGTAGCGCCGCCGCCGCCCCCGAGAAGGCCGAGGTCACCTGGCACCCCGCGAAGCCCCGCGTCGGCGACGTGGCCTGGCTCCACGTGAAGAACGTGGCGGAGGGCGCGACGGTGGAGGGCTCGGTCGGGGGCCGCCCTTTGACGTTCTTCCCGTACGCGGGCGGCCACGCCGCCCTGGTTGGGATCGATCTCGAGACGAGGCCGGGCCCGCACGTGTGGCGGGTGGCGGCCGTCGAGAGGGCGCGGGAGCCCCGCACGAATTGGGGCAAGGTCCAGATCCAGCGACGCGAGTTCCCCGTCGAGCGCCTGCAGCTGCCGCCGGCGATGGTGGACCTCGACTCCGAGACGGAGCGCCGGGCGGTGGCAGAGGGCAAGCGGCTCGCGACGCTCTTCCGGACGGTCACGCCCGAGCGGCTCTGGCGCGGCCGCTTCACGCGGCCCGTCGCCGGGACAGAGCCCGGGTCCGGCTTCGGCGCGCGACGGATCATCAACGGCCGGCCACGCTCCCCGCACGGTGGTCTCGACTTTTCGGCATCCACGGGGACGCCGGTGGTCGCGGCGAACTCGGGCCGCGTCGCCTTGGTGGCCGAGTTCTTCTTCCCGGGCCGGCTCGTCGCGCTCGACCACGGCCTCGGCCTCTACACCCTCTACTTCCACCTCGACGCCGTGTCGGTCGCCGAGGGGCAGCGAATCGAGCGCGGCCAGACGCTCGGGACGGTGGGCGTGACCGGGCGGTCGACCGGGCCGCATCTGCACTTCGGGGCCCAGGTGGGCGCCGCGCGGGTCGATCCCGGCGCCCTCCTGGGCCTCGCCGTGCTCGACTAGCGGCGCCGCCGCGCCTTCGCCTTCTTCTTCCCCTTCTTGGCCTTGGCCTTCGCCCGCGGCTTCGACTTCTTCTTCGCCTTGGCCTTGGGCTTTGGCTTGGGCCGGGCTGCCTTGGCCGCGGGCTTCGGGGCGGGCGGCCTCGGAGCAGCCGGCTTCGGTGCGGACGGCGCCATCGGCGCCGGCGGCGGGGCGGGCGTGGGTGTCCAGGGCTCGGGCTCACCGAACATACGTTCCATCGTTTCCTCCATGAGCGCGGCAAAGTCGGCTCGCGCCTGCCATACCCTGCCGTCGCCCCCCGGCGAGTGCAAGCGGGAAATTAGAGCGCGATGCGGCGGCGCAGGCGCGCGGCGTCGGCGGCGAGCGCGCGGTTGGACCAACCGGTGAGCGCCGACCGGGCGAGCAGCGCGCGCACGGCGCGGCGCGAGATCTTGATCGGCTGCGCGGCGGCAAGCGGGTTCGGATGCGCGGCCAGCGCGGCGAGAGTGGCGAGGCCGATCAGGAGCGGCCACGCGCACGCCAGGCGCATCCGCCACTCGAGACGCGGGATCGCGAGCGTGTAACGCCGGGCGATCTCGTAGTGCTCGAGGTCGAGGGCCAGGAGGCGCCGGTAGAGTGGCAGCGCGCGCGCGGCGGCCGTCGGATCGAGGAGGTCCTTCGGCGCGAGCCCGATCGCCGCCAGCTCGCCGGCGGGGAGGTAGCAGCGGCCCTGCCGGAGATCGCTCGGCACGTCGCGGAGCACGTTCGTGAGCTGGAGCGCCTTGCCGAAGCTCACGCCCTGCTCGCTCATCTCGCGGAGCGCCCAGCTCGCCAGGCGCGGCCGGTGGGCCACGTGCAGCGCGGTCCAGAACGGCCCGACGCAGCCCGCCACCAAATAGGTGTAGTGGTCGAGCTCCGCGAGGGTGTCGAGCGCGCCGAGGCTGCCCGCGTCTGCGCCGGGGAAGCGCGTCAGATCGAACACCATGCCCGAGGTCAGCGTCGCGAGGACCGCGCGGACCTGCGCGCGATCGGCGGCCGGCAGCGCGCCGACGCGCGCGAGAGCCTCGCCGAGGCGCTCGAGCAGCCGGCGTTCGGACGCGTGGGCCTGGTGGGGCCCGCACGCCCGCGCGACCGCGGCGACGTCGTCGTCGGCGCCCGCGTACGCGCGGCGCAGCGTCTCGAGGTGGGCGACGCGCTCCGGCCGCGCGATGAGCCGCGTGTCGGCCACCGTGTCGGCGGCGCGCGCGAGCAGGTACGCGAGGCCGATCGGCTCGCGGAGCGGGCGGGGGAGGATCGCGAGCGAGAGGTAGAAACTCCGGCTGACCTGCTTGAGGAGGCCGCCCAGCAGGTCGTCAGCCATCCTAGCGCGGTTCCAAGGCACTTCGCCTCACTTCGTTCTCGGTCGTCGCCGATCCTCGCGTACAACCACGTACGCTCCGGTCGGCTCCTCCCTCGGGCCTCGTGATGCTCGTTCCTTGGAGCCGCGCCGGCTGCGGTTGCACACGGGAGTCAGACGCAATATGGGGCGATCTCGACCCCGAATGGACGGCTGGCGACGACGCAGAGGGACTCACGCCACGCTCCGCACCCTCGATCGACCCATCCACCGCCACGAAGACTGGACGACCCCCGTGACATCTCGTATTCATGGGCGGGTCAACTCCAGCGAAGCTTTGGCGCTGGTGGCAGGGCCAGGCGTTGGATCCTCCCGCGAGATCATCACGGTGAGAGCTCGCTGCATACCGGACAGGAACTGCTCCGAGAGAGAAACATGGTTCGGACCGCGGGAGTATGTGCGCTTGCCCGTCGAGGCTGATCAGAACTCGAATCTTGCCGACGCCCAACAGCTGTGCTTGGGACTAGTCATCGTCGTCGTCGCGTTCGTGCCCCAGAGGCGGGAGCCGGTCGAGAAGGAACTGTCCGTTGAAGAACAGGAGCGCAAACGCTTCGCTCGTCAGCGCCTTCTCGCGGGAACAGCGGAAATCCTGGCACCCTTCCTCGCGCACCTCTTTCAGAAACTTCTCGACCCGCTTCGCGGCTTTCGCCGGCTCGTTCGCTTCCAGCCGACGCTTGGCCTTGAGTAGGATCTCTACGAGCTCCTTCTGCTCCTCCGCTTTGCGAATCCACCCCTGCTGTCGGCTGTCGTGAACGAGACTGATCAGGTAGTTCAGAAACTCCAGCGGGACGAAATTCTGGAGTGGGGCTTTGGGCCCAACGGTCGTGGCCCGGAAGATAAGGCGATCTTTTAGACTGCGGACTTTTTCCGAATCTGAAAACTCATCGGGAAGATTGTCAACGTTTAGATCCGGGGATATCTCAATTTGGCGCAACCCCGGTAGACCGCGCGAATCGAGCTGAAATCCCGTGGACCCAGCGCCTGGCGAAATCCGATATGGTTCGTCGCTACTTCCCCACAGCACAAATCCACGTTTACTCCCTGAATCGAAGCCGAGCCCGTATAGCCATCCGCCAGGGCCCGTGACTCCCACCGGCACCATAGGAATGCTCAGGAAGGCGTCATCCGACGTACTCTGCGCGTATCTCGGGCCATTGGAAAGACCCTCTCGGCTCAGCGACACCTCGCCCGCATTTCGCGTGATGTCGAGTTTGAGAAGCGAAATCTGGCCATCGTTGGCCGTCGGATTCAAGACTCGGTATTGGTATGTAAAAATTCCGGTCGCCGCGTT
>JBGPIS010000010.1:0-18708 GCA_041484965.1 Methylomirabilia bacterium | reverse complement strand
GCGTTCTTGTGCAGGTCCTTGCCGCTGCCTCCGTTGGTTGGGCCAGGCTTACCGCGGTTCCTGAAGAGTCCACGGCTCAGCAGGCTCTCGGCGCATCGATAGCGCGAGCCCAAGCGCAGATGAGGAAGCAATGGACCATCGATGGCAACCGTGAGGAGCTCTCGCCCGTTCTCAGGCAGCACGGCGCGCAACACCTCACGACGCGCACCAGCCTCGGTGCCGGCGTTGCGACACGTCCAACTCACCGTATGTCGGTCCCACGACAGAGCGCAGAATCCCGTCGTCCTCCGACGCGCACTGTAGCCAACGTCGATTCCGAACACATCCCCCTCGTCGCAGATCGGCATCACGCCAGGTGCTCGTTGTAGGCGGCGCGGACCGCGTCGGTCAACCGGCGGTAGGCGTCGAGCAGGGCCTGGCGCGACGGCAGGCCGAGCGCGCTCGCGACGCGCGCCGGCATCGGGCCGGCGAGCTCGAGCGTGTCGGCCGGGCGCGCGCCCAGGAGCCGCAGCGCCGCCGACACGCGCCTGAGGAAGCGGTACTGGTCGGCGAGCCGGCGCGCCGACGCGGGGGCGAGCGCGCCGGCGCACGCGAGCCCCTTGAGCGCCCCCGCCGTCGAGCGCGCGCGCGCCTCGACGTGGTCGTGGCCGTGGACGAGCTGGAGCGCCTGCGCCAGAAACTCGACGTCCACGAGCCCGCCGCGCCCGTACTTGACGTGCCAGCGGCCGCGCGTCTCCTTGCCGAGCTCGACCTCCATGCGGGTGCGCACCTCCGCGATCTCCTTGAGCGACGTGCGCGGGAGCGCGTCGCCGTACACGAGCCGCTGGAGCGCCGCGCGCACGCGCCGGCCGAGCGCGCGGTCGCCCAGGAGCAGCCGGGAGCGTGTGAGCGTCTGGCGCTCCCACAGATCGCCGTACTCCTGGTAGTAGCGCTCGAGCGCGCCGACGCTCGACGCGAAGCCGCTCCCCTTGCTCCCGGGCCGGAGGCGGAGGTCCACGGGGAACGCCACGCCCGCGGCCGTGATGTCGCCGAGCGTCCCCGCGAGCCGCTCGACCGCCGTGCTGTAGAACCAGTGGGCGTCGATCGGGTCGGCGCCGTCGGTCCGGCCGTCCTCGCCGAAGACGACGAAGAGGTCGAGGTCCGAGCCGGTGATGAGCTCACGGCCCCCGAGCTTGCCCATGCCGACGATGACCGCGGGGATGAAGCGCCCCGCGGCGTCGCGCGGGACGCCGTGACGCTCGACGAGCGGCTCCTGGGTCAGGAGCCAGCCGGCCAGCAGCACGGCCTCGGCGAGCGCCGTCATCTCGCGCGCGTAGCCCTCGATCGTCGTGACGCCGAGGAGGTAGCGCCAGACGATCGCCAGCTCCTCGGCCTGCTTGATCCGCCGCAGCCGGTCGCGCCGCTCCCCGGGCGGGAGTCCCGGCGCGAAGACAGGGCCCAGCGCGGCCTGGAAGTCGCGCCGGCGCTTCGGCGTCACGGGGCGCTCGGGGGCCGCGAGCGAGGCGAGCAGCTCGGGCTGGGCGATCAGGAGCTGCGTGAGGAGATCGCCGCCCGCACAGACGCGCACCAGGCCGGTCAGGAGCTCGGCGCTCCCCGCGAGCAGCTCGACGAGCCCCGCCCGCGGGCCCGCGGCCGAGAGGAACCGCTCGAACTGGTTGAGCGCCTCGTCCGGGTCGGCGCTCTTCCAGAGCGCGTCGAGCAGCATCGGGTAGAGGCGCTCGAGGGCGCCGCGGAGCTGCCCGGGGTACGGCACGAGCGGGCGCCCTTCGAGGATCAGCAGGAGGTTGTGCCGGGCGCGCTCGGGATCGGCGAAGCCGGTCGCCGCGAGCGCCAGCACGCTCGGCAGGCGGACCCCGCCACGCCGCGTCTTTCTCGGGCCGCCCACGGTCCGTCCGAGGCTCGCCTCGGGCCTGGGAGGCCCCGCGGCTTCGCGCGACCCCCCGAGGCTCGCCTCGGGCCTCGGAGGCCCCGCGGCTTCGCGCGACCACGCCGGCCTCGCGGACCCCGCGACAGCGAAGAACGCGGCGAAGGCACGGTGCACGGCGCTCCGGACCGCGCGGTGGCGCGCCTGGAAGCGCCGCGCGGCGCGGGCGGGCGGCCCGTCGAACCCGACGCGGCGGGCGAGGCGGCCGAGCGCCTCGGGCTCGGACGGCAGCGTGTGGGTCTGGAGCTCGTGCAGGATCTGCAGGCGATGCTCGACGGTGCGCAGGTGCACCAGCGCGTCCGAGAGCATCCGGCCGAGGTCGGGCGCGAGGTAGCCGCGCTCGGTCAGCCGGAAGATCGCCTTCAGGCTGTTCCGCTCGCGCAGCCACGAATCGTCGCCCGCGTACAGGAGTTGGAGCGCCTGGACGAGGAACTCGATCTCGCGGATCCCGCCGCGACCGAGCTTGACGTTGGCCGCCTCGTGGCCCTTGGCGCGGAGCCCCCGGTCGATCTGGGACTTCATCGCGCGGATCGCCGGGACGATCCGCGCGTCGAGCCCCGGGCGGTAGACGACCCCCCGCGCGAGCTCCATGAACGCGGCGCCCACGCGAAGGTCGCCCGCCGCGATGCGCGCCTTGAGGAGGGCCTGGCGCTCCCAGAGCTCCGCGCGGTTGGCGTAGTAATCGCGGTAGCCGTCGAGCGAGAGGACGAGGGCGCCCATGCGGCCCTCGGGTCGGAGCCGGAGGTCCACTCGGAACGCGTGGCCCTCGTCGGTGACCTCCTCGAGGATCGCGACGAGCTCCCGGCAGACGCGCGCGAAGTACTCGCCGTTCGGCAGCCGCCCGCCGGGCCCCCCGACGGTCTCGCCGTCGGCGCCGTAGACGAACATGAGGTCGACGTCCGAGGAGTAGTTGAGCTCCTCGCCGCCGAGCTTGCCCATCGCGATCACCGCGAGCCCCGTCTCGACGCCGGCCGCGTCCCGAGGCGCCCCGTACCGCCCGCGCGCCGCCGCGTCGGCGAGGGCGAGCGCCGCGCCCAGGCACGCGTCGGCCAGGTGCGCGAGCTCTTCGGTCGTCACCGCGAGGTCGGCGTCGCCCAGGAGGTCGCGCGCGCCGATGCGGAGCAGGTGGCGGTACTTGAACCGGCGGAGCGCGTTCAGGCGGGCCGCGCGCGCCTCGAACGGGTGGAGCGCCCGGGCGAGGTCGGCCGTCAGGTCCTCCACGAGCCAGACGCGCAGCGTGCCCGGTTCGAGGAGCCACGCGAGGTGGCCCGGCCGGCGGCGGAGCGCGTCAGCGAGGAACTGGCTCGCGCCGCCGATGCACGCCAGGAGCGGCGCCGCGCCGGGGTGCTGGGCGAGCGTGCCGAAGAGGACCGCGCGGTCGGTGGCGTCGGCATAGCGTTCGAGGTTGTTGAGCGCCATGTCCGGGTCCGGCGCCGCCGCGAGCTCGGCGGCGAGCCGCGGCCAGGCCGGCGCCAGCAGCTCCGCGTCGCGCGGCGTCGGCGTGAGGCGCTCGAAGTTGGCCCGCGCCGCGGTCGGGTCGGCGAATCCGAGCCGGCGGAAATCGCGCTCGGTCGGGTTCAGACGGCCGACTCGCCCTTCTCTCCGGTCCGGATACGGATCGACTCGTTCATGGGCAGCACGAACACCTTGCCGTCCCCGATGGAGCCCGTCTTCGCCGCGCCCGCGATCGTCTGGACGACCTTGTCCACGATGGTGTCGGCGACGACGACCTCGATCTTCACCTTGGGCAGGAAGTCCACGGTGTACTCCGAGCCGCGGTAGAGCTCGGTGTGGCCCTTCTGCCGGCCGAAGCCGCGGACCTCGGTGACCGTCATGCCGATGACTCCGATCTCGGTCAGCGCCTCCTTGACGTCGTCCAGCTTGAACGGCTTGATGATCGCCTCGATCTTCTTCATGGGCTCAGACCTCCTCCAGGATCGAGATCGCGAGCGCCGACACGTGGGAGCTGATCCGCTTCAGGTTCGTAAGGATATCGAGGTGGATCTCCGAGGTCTCGATGGACTCGGCGAGCCCCGCGCGCAGCCGTCCGAGGTGCAACTCGCGCAGCTCGCGCTCGCGCTGCCGCATGAGGGGGCGCTGGTCCAGTACCTCCCGCGCGAGGGCCCGGTCGCTCGCCGCGAAGGCGGCGATCACCCGCTCGAGGTTCTTCGAGACCAGCGAGTGGAACTCCTGGATCTCCGCCCAGCCGGCGTCGGAGAAGCGCCGGCCGTGGTAGAGCCGCTTGCGTCCGAGATCCATCAGATTCTTGTCGATGATGTCGCCGATGTTCTCGAGGTTGCCGATGATGGAGATCAGGCCGATCGCCTTGCGCGAGAGGTCCGGCCCCATCGCGTCGCTGCCGAGGCGCGCCAGAAAGAGCTTGATCTCCCGTTCGAGAAAATCCACCCGGTCGTCGCGCCGCGCGACGTCCTCGAGGAGCTCCTGGTGGTCGCTCGCGAAGACGACCGGCACGTCGCGCAGCATCCCCTGGACCACGTCGGCCATCCGGAGCGCCTCGCGCGTGGCCTGGCCGAGCGCCAGCGAGGGCTGGTCGAGCGAGCGCTCGTCGAGGTATCGGGTGCGGAAGGGATCGTCGCCCGGCTGGTCGTCCGGCACCAGCGCCTCGATCGCCCGCGCGGCCAGCGGGGTGAAGGGCAGGAACACGAGGCTGATGCCGATGTTGAAGAGCGTGTGGGCGTTCGCGATCTGGCGCGCCGGCTCGGACGCCGTCGCCGCCACGAGTGTCGTGAACGGACCAATGAACGGAAAGACGAGCGCCGCGCCCAGGAGCTTGAAGGCGATGTGCGCGACGGCGACCCGCTTGGCCTCGGCGGTCGCGCCGATCGACGCGGTGAGCGCGGTGACGCAGGTGCCGATGTTCGCCCCGAGCACGATCGCGACGGCGCCGCCCAGCGGGAGGAGACCCTGGTGGGCGAACGCGAGCGCGAGCCCAAGCGTCGCCGCCGAGGACGTGACCAGGGCGCTGAAGACGGCGCCGACGAGGAGGCCGATCACCGGGTTCTCGCCCACGGCGCGCAGGAGATCGATCGCGAGCGACGACGTCTTGAGCGGGCCCACGTTGTCCAGGATCAGCTTGAGCCCGAGGAACAGCAGCCCGAGCCCGAGGATGGCCTGGCCCACGTCCTTCAGCACCCGGCGCCCCGCGACGAAGCTCACCGTGAAGCCGAGCCCGACGAGGAGCGGCGCGTAGTCCGTCGCGCGGAAGGCGATCAGCTGCACGGTGAAGGTCGTCCCGATGTCGGCGCCGAGGATCACGCCGAGGGTCTGCCGGAAGCTCATGAGGCCGGCGGAGACGAACCCGATCAGCATCAGCGTGGTGGCCGCCGAGGACTGGATCATCGCGGTGATCGCCGCGCCCGAGACGACCGCGAACGCCCGGTTGCGTGAGAGTCCCGTCAGGAGGCTTCGGAGACGCCCGCCGAGCGCGCGCTGGAGCGCCTCGCCGCTCAGGCGGATGCCGTAGAGGAGCAGCGCGATGCCGCCGAACAGCGCGAGCAGCACCGTCACGGGGCTCGCTCGCTTTCGGGGGCGGGGGACGCCGCCGACACGTCGAACCACATCGCGCGGGGCGCCGGGGAGAGATGGCTCGTGTCATTGACGCGGACCAGGCGCGGCGGCTTGGCGATCGTCAGCGAGCAGTTGTCGATCCTGAGCCGCCAGAGCGCGTTGAACGAGACGCCGAGCAGGTGGCAGAGGTAGACGCTGATCACGCCCCCGTGCGCGACCACGAGCGCGTCGCCGCCGTTCGGGTGGCGGGCGCCGATGCGCGCGAGCGCCCGTAGCACCCGGTCGCGGACCGCCGGCAGCGGCTCACCGCCGGGGGGCGGGCAGTCCAGCGGGGCGCGGACCCACGCGCGGTACGGATCGCCCTCCAGCGCGCTGATCTCGTCCACGGTGCGCCCCTCCCACTCGCCGAGCGAGAGCTCGCGGAGCTCCTCGAGGGGCACGAGCGGGACCCCGGTGCCGGCCAGCGCGATCTCGGCCGTCTCCAGCGCCCGGCGCATCGGGCTCACGTAGGTCGCGGCGATCTTGTAGCCCTTGATCGCCCGGCCGAGAGCCTCGGCCTGGGCGCGGCCGAGCGGCGAGAGCTCGACGTCGTTCGCGCCCTGGAACCGCCGCGCCTGGTTCCACACCGACTGGCCGTGCCGCGCGAGCAGGAGCCTCACGCCCCGCCTCCCGCGACCGCGCGCGCTCGCGCAAGGCGCGCCAGCGTCTCCTCGCGGCCGAGCAGCGCCAGCACCTCGAAGAGGGGCGGCGAGGCCGTCCCGCCCGTCACGGCGAGGCGCGAGGGTTGGGCGAGAGCCACGAGCTTCACGCCGAGCTCGGCCGTGAGCGCGCGGTACACGCCCTCGATCGCGGCCGCGTCCCAGTCGCCGAGCGCGCCCAGGCGCTCGGCCAGCCGCGCGAGGTGCGTCGCCCCCTCCGCCGTCAGGTACGTGAGCGCCGCCTTCGGCTCGTACGCCGCCGGGCGCTCGAAGTAGAAGCGGCCGACCTGGACGAGCTCGACCAGAGTCTTCGCCCGCTCCTTCAGCGTGTCCATGATCGGCGCGAGCCGGGCCGCCGGCGGCGCCTCGAGGCCGGCGGCGCGGATGAAGGGCTCCGCGAGCCTCGCGAGCTCGACGCCGGGCAAACGTTTCAAGAACTCGTGAGAGAGCCACTCGAGCTTCGTCTCGTCGAAGACCGCGCCCGATGCCGCCACGTCCTTGATGTCGAACAGCTCGACGAGCTCGGCGCGCGAGAAGATCTCCTGGTCGCCGTGCGCCCAGCCGAGCCGGGCCAGATAGTTGACCATCGCGTCCGCGAGAATCCCCTTGTCGCGGAACGCCTGGACGGCCACGGCGCCGTGGCGCTTCGAGAGCCGGCTCCGGTCGGATCCCAGGATCATCGACGCGTGCGCCATCTCGGGCACCGGATAGCCGAGCGCCTCGTAGCAGAGAATCTGCTTGGGCGTGTTCGGCAGGTGGTCGTTGCCACGGATGACATGGGTGATGCGCATGGTCACGTCGTCGACGACGACGCAGAAGTTGTACGTCGGCGTGCCGTCCGTGCGGACGAGGATCCAGTCGTCGAGCTGGCTGTGCTCGAAGGTGACCGGCCCGTGGATCAGGTCGTTGACGACCGTCGCGCCGTGCTCGGGGATCCTGAGCCTGAGCGCCCCGGCGGCGAGCGCGCGCGCGCGGCACCGGCCCGAGTAACGGAAGGTCTCCTTGCGCGCCTGCGCGGCCTGCCGCTCCCGCAGGAGCAGCTCGGGCGGGCAGTCGCAGTAGTAGGCGCGGCCCGCCGCGAGGAGCCGGGCCGCGTGCTCGCGGTAGATGGCGAGCCGCTCCATCTGCCGGTAGCCCGGCGCCGGCGGGCCCTCGTCCCAGTCGAGGCCGAGCCACCGGAGCGCCTCGACGATAGCCCCAAGGTTGTCCTCGGTGGAGCGCGACCGATCGGTGTCCTCGATGCGGAGGACGAAGGCGCCGCGGTGGTGACGCGCGTAGAGCCAGTTGAAGAGCGCGGTCCGGGCGCCGCCCACATGGAGGTGGCCCGTGGGGCTCGGCGCGAAGCGCACGCGGACCGCGCCGGTCATCTCAATACCGCTCGAAGAGCCGCCCCCACGGCGTCTCCGCGAACGCGCGGATGCGCGCGCGGCCGACCGTCGGGTACCACAGGAGGTCGTGGTAGACGTTCGAGGCGAACGGCGCCCAGACGACCAGGGGGGAGTGGAGCAGGAGGCGCTTGAGCGGGCGCAGCGGCCCGCGGCGGATCAGCTGGTCGCCCCAGATCACGAGGCTCCGGCTCGTCGTGAACCCCATGTTGATCCGGGCCGCGTCCGCGTCGCCGACGATCTCGATCTCCTTCGGGTCCGCGACGCCGAGGCCGCGCTCGTGGCACATCCGGAGGTACGGGATCGCGAGCGGATCGAACCCCATGATCCGGGCGGCGATCGCGTCGATGGCCACCTGGTCCGCCGAGGCGAGGATCAGGTTGCCGACGCGCGGCACCATCGTGCGCGGTCCCGCGCCGTCGCCCATCACCGTCCCGTCCATGACGGCGAAGGTTCCGGGGTGCAGCTCACGCTGCATGTACATCAGGTCCACGAGGACCTCGTGCATGAACTCGTGGGCGTAGTGTCGGACCTCTTTGAGCAGGCCGCCGAAGGCGTTCTTGATCGCGCCGGTCGTGGTCGAGTGGCCGTGCGTCTTCACGGACGGTAGATGGCACACGTTCTTCCCGATGAACATCTTCGGGATCTGAATCCCCTCGGGGAAGATCTGATTCAGGCGCAGGAGCGGCGACGTGAAGCGGTGGACGACCCACTCGACGTCGGCGAGCGGAATGAACGGGAGCCCGTGGCGCTTGAGGACCGGATACCATTTGTTGTTGCGGCAACCCTCCACCGGATCCGTCACGACCGTCTTGTTCTCGACGGGGAATATGCGGGCCCGGTCGTAACCGTCGCGGAGGAGCGTCGTCAGGACGCCGTCCACCTGCCACGGCTGGCTCGAGCACGCCGGGAAGTATCTCGTCCAGGAGAGGTTGAGCTTGAGGATCACGTCCTCGTCGCGCGCGAGCGTCTGGTCGTACTTCACCAGCCGCATGAGGCGTCCGTAGTCCTCGACGACCGTTTCGGGGCGCGTCTGGAGGACCGCGACCTGGCTTGTCATGAATTTCTATTCTACTCCAGCCGTGCACCGTAGATGATCAGCAGGAACGTGAGAATCCAGCAGACCGCGTTCACGCGGAGCGCCCTGTCGCTCAGGAAGAGCTCCGAGGGGTTCCCGCCGAGCTGCCGCCGGTAGAGCAGGTAGAGGTACCGGAAGGTCCCGTAGAGCACGAACGGCAGCGTCGCCGGCAGGAGGTGGGTGTGGAACTTCACGATCGTCTCCGGGGCCATCGTGTAGAGCGCGTACGCCGTCACCGTGGACGCGGTCACGACGCCGATCATCTGGTCGAGGAGCGCCGGGCTGTACTCGTCGAGGATCGGCCGGTGCGCCGCCGCGGCGTCGCCGAGCGCCAGGTACTCGTAGCGGCGCTTGCCGAGCGCCAGGAAGAGCGCCAGCAGGAGCGTGCAGATCAGGAGCCAGCCCGACATCTCGACGTCGATCACCACCGCGCCGGCCAGGGCGCGCAGCACGAAGCCGCTCGCGACGACGATCACGTCCACGATGACGACGTGCTTGAGCCACGCGGAGTACGTGACGAGGAGGCCCACGTACGCGACCGCCGTGAGCAAAAACGCCCGTGACAGCATCGCGCCGGCGACGAAGCCCGCCGCGATCAGGAAGGCGGCCGCCGCCGTCGCCGCGCCGACGCCGAGGTCGCCGGCGGCGATCGGGCGCCCGCGCGTCCGCGGGTCGAGCCGGTCGCGCGCGCGGTCGGCGACGTCGTTGAGCAGGTAGACCGCGCCGGAGAGCGCGCAGAAGATCACGAACGCCGCACCCGCGATCCAGGCGGTGCGCGTGAAGAGCTGCTGCGCGAAGATCAGGCCGGCGAACACGAACAGGTTCTTGACCCACTGCCGCGGCCGCAGCGAGACGAAGATCGCCGTGAGCATTCGCACCCGACGGCTAGAGGCGAACGACGTGCGGCACGGGCCCGAGGCTGCCCGTCGCGTTGCGCGTGTCGATGACGAGGCGCGCCTCGCGCACGATCGCCGCCCAGTCGTAGAGCGTGTGAGCCGTGAGGACGAGGACGAGGTCGCGCGCGCCGATCGCGGCCTCGCCCCACGGGACCGACTCGAGCGCCAGGTGGTCCGCCGTCACGGACGGCACGAACGGGTCGTGGTAAGCGACCGCCGCGCCCTTGGCGGCGAGGCTCGCGATGATCTCGAGCGCGGGCGAGTCGCGCGTGTCGGCGACGTTCGCCTTGTACGCGACGCCGAGCACCAGGATGTTCGCGCCGCGGACGGCGCGCCCGCGGTCGTTCAGCGCGTCGGTCACGAGCTGGACGACGTACGCCGGCATCTGGCGGTTGATATCGTCCGCGAACGCGATGAAGCGCGGCTCGTAGCCCTCGAGGCGCACCTTCCACGAGAGGTAGTGCGGGTCCGAGGGCAGGCAGTGGCCGCCCAGCCCCGGCCCGGGATAGAAGGGCATGAAGCCGAACGGCTTCGTGGCCGCGGCGCCGATCACCTCCCACACGGAGATGCCGAGCCGGCGGCACATGATCGCGAACTCGTTCACCAGCGCGATGTTGACCGACCGGAACGTGTTCTCGAAGAGCTTCACCATCTCGGCCGTCTCGGGCCCCGAGACCGACACGACCTCGCCGGTGACGCGGGCGTAGAGCGCCGTCGCGAGCTCGCGGCAGGCGGGCGTGAGGCCGCCCACGACCTTGGGGATGTCGCGCAGCGTGAAGCGCCGGTTCCCCGGGTCGATGCGCTCGGGCGAGAACGCGAGGAAGAAGTCCTCGCCGGCCTTGAGGCCGCGCGCCTCGAGGCGCGGCAGCAGGATCTCCTTCGTGGTGCCCGGGTAGGTCGTCGACTCGAGCACCACGAGCTGGCCCCGGCGGATGATCCCCGCGACCGCGTCGGCCGCGCCCACGATGAACGAGATGTCGGGCTCCTTCGACTTGCCGAGCGGCGTGGGCACGCAGATGACGATCGCGTCCGCGTCCCGGAGCGCGGCGACGTCGCCCGTGGCGTCGAGGCGGCCGGTCTCGACCAGGCGCGCGAGCGTCTCGGTCGGCACGTCCTCGATGAAGCTCTTCCCGGCACGCACGGCGGTGACACGCCGCGGGTCCACGTCGACGCCGACGACGGCCGCGCCGGACTCGGCGAAGGCCACGGCGAGCGGCAGCCCGACGTAGCCCAGGCCGACCACGCCGACCGTCGGCGCGCCGGCGAGCCGCTCCCTGAGCGCCCCGGCCGCGGACGTCACGGGCTCTCGCACGCGCGGCGCACGGCCTTCGCCACGGTCTCGACCTCGTCGTCGGTGAGTTCGGCGAAGCACGGGATCGACAGCACCTCGCGCGACGCGCGCCACGCCTCGGGATACCGGCGCTCTGCGCCCCCGCCGAACACCTGCTGGCCGGGCACCGGCAGCGGGTAGTGCACCGCGCTGCCGACGCCCAGGTCGGCGAGCGCCTTCTCGAACGCGTCGCGCTGCGGGTGCCGCACGGTGAAGAGATGATAGACGTGGCGGGCGCCCGCGCGCTCGACCGGCAGGCCGAGCGGCTGGTCGGCGAGGAGCGCCGCGTAGCGGGCGGCGATCTCCCGGCGGCGCGCCGTCCAGCCGTCGAGGTGCCGGAGCTTCACCCGGAGGAGCGCCGCCTGCAGCTCGTCCAGCCGGCTGCTGTAGCCGAGCTCGACGTGGCGGTACCGCCCGCCGTCGCCGTGGTGCCGGAGACGCTGGAGCCGCGCGGCAAGGTCGTCGCGGTCGGTGAGGATCATTCCAGCGTCGCCGCACGCGCCCAGGTTCTTCGTCGGGTAGAAGGAGAGACACGCGGCGTCTCCCCAGTTCCCGACCATTCTCCCCTGCCACGACGCGCCGATCGCCTGGGCGGCGTCCTCGACGATGGCGAGCCCGTGGGCGCGCGCGAGCGCCGCGATCCGGTCCATCGGCGCCGGGTGGCCGTAGAGGTGGACGGGCACGACGGCGCGCGTCCGCGGCGTGAGGGCCCGCTCGGCGGCCGACACGTCCATCGCGTAGGTCTCGGGATCGATGTCCACGAAGACCGGCGTGGCGCCCGCCATCACGATCGTGGTCGCCGAGGCGACGAAGGAGAACGCCGGCGTGAGCACCTCGTCGCCGGGCCCCACGCCGAGCGCCGCGAGCGACAGGCGGAGCGCATCGGTCCCCGAGGCGACGCCAATCGCGTGGCGCACGCCGCACGCCGCCGCCAGCTCGGCCTCGAGCGCCCGCCCCTCGCCGCCGAGGATGAACTGGCTCGAGTCGAGGACGCGCGCCGCCGCCGCAAGAAGGTCCGCGCGGAGCCCCGCGTGCTGGCGGGTGAGGTCGATGAACGGGATCATTTCAAGCGCACTCCCCCGGACTCGCTCGCGCCGATCCGGGTGCCCAGCGCCCCACCGGTCCCGAGGAGGTTCAGCGAGAAGCGGAACTCGTTCTCACCGCTCTGGCCCGCGGCCTGCTGGTCGCGTCGGACGTACTCGACCAGGAGCGCCCAGCACTGGAACTTGAAGTCCACGCCGAAGCGGCTCTCGGCGACCCTGTCGGTGCGCAGGTCCCAGTTCGTGTTGGCGCGCGCGATGAGGTTCCGCCCGATCTCGGCGCTGAGCCCGCCCTGGAGAAAGTTGACGCCCGACTGGTCGGGGGCGACGCCCGAGTTCCACGTTCCCGGGAGCTGGACCCAGTCCGGGACGAATGGGTCGCGGCGGTCGTAGCGCGTCCCGACGTTGGCGGTCACGTAGGGCAGCTTGGTGCTCACGTCCGTGGTCCCGGCCTGCACGATGCCATGCTCAACGTTGTAGCTTACGTCACCCCGGAAGCGGAGCACCGGGTTTGGCTGCACGAGCAGGTCGCCGGCGAGGTTGCCCCAGCGTGCCTTCTCGACGTCGTAGGCGTGGGCGACGGTGAAGCGCGCCAGCTCCATGCGGGCGGCCTCGGTGCCCTCCGGGCTGGCGGTCTTGCCGCGCAGCCGGTTCGTGACGGAGTACTCGAGCCAGTTCGCCTCGGGCACGCGGTCCACCCGCTCGACCCAGATCGGCAGGCTGTAGAGGTTCCGGCCGAAGACCCGGATGTAGTCGACGTGCGGCTCGACCGAGTGAAGCACGCTCTGGAGCCCCCAGAGGCCGCCGGCCTCGTAGGCGCGTGTGGCGCGCGTCTCGGCGTCGGCACCCATCTCGCCCAGCTGGCGCACGCGACTCTCCGCGGATGTGTGCTCGATGAAGGTGCCGAACTTGTAGCCGGTGTCCGTCACCGTGCGGTCGTAGGCGGTGACGCGGCCGCCGACGAACGGGGTCAGCGTGGCGTAGCCTTCGAGGGGGATCGGACGCGACACGCGCGGGTGCAAATCGAGGCGCGTGCCGTCGGAGCCGAGCTCCCGGAAGAAATGGGTGGCACCGGCGTCCACCT
Organism: Methylomirabilia bacterium; assembly: GCA_041484965.1. Taxonomy (GTDB): domain Bacteria; phylum Methylomirabilota; class Methylomirabilia; order Rokubacteriales; family CSP1-6; genus JBGPIS01. Next base: position 5,745 of record JBGPIS010000010.1, on the reverse strand, counting down.
GGTAGAGGAAGCCGGGCAGGCCGGGAATCGGTTGCCGGAGGCCCTGGAGCGTGAGCTCGGGCAGCCGCTGGAGCTCGACCGCGCGCGGCGTCGTCAGATCCTGGTAGACGTAGCCGCGGCCGACGAAGTTCCAGTTCTGCCACGAGCGCGTGTAGAAGACGTTCGAGTCGGCCCGCTGCGCGAGGCGCCGCGCGGCGGAGACCTCGTAGAGCCGGAGCACGCCGTCGTCGGAGACGCCGTTGAGGTCCGCCCGAAACACCGAGCCCGGCGCAATGTCCCAGAGGTGCTGGAACCGCCCGTACCCGCGGGTGTCCCCGTGCTGCAGGGACTCGTGGACGAGGAACCCGCTCATCGTGCCCTGCTGCTGCTCCGAGAGCGCGTACCGATACTCCCCCGAGCCCCCGAAGCCCCGGCGCTCGAAGAAGTCAAACGCGGCGGTCGCGTCCTGGCTGTCGGAGATCGCCCAGAAGAACGGGATCTCGGCGAAGAAACCCTTGCGCGTAGACGTGCCGAACGTCGGCGGCAGGAAGCCCGTCTGGCGCTCGCGCCGGATCGCGGCGGCGAAGAACGGCACGAAGGGGATGAGCGGGACGTCCTTCACCCAGAAGGAGGCGTTCGTGCCGTAGATGAACTCCTCGAGGTCGGCGGTCGCCTCGCCGAACCTGAACGACCACGCCGGCGACTCCTCGTCGTCACAGGTCGTGAAGACGCCGCGGTGCACACGATAGACGCTCTCGCCGAGGCGCTCCATGCGCTCGCCGCCGATGCGGTAGTAGGGCGTCGCCTGGAGCCGTCCGTGGTGCACGATGCCGGTGCCCGTCTTCACGTTGTACTCGACGCGGTCGCCGGTGAGGCGGTCCTCGCCGTCGTAGAAGATCACGCGGCCCTGGGCGGTCGCGTCGCCGGTTTCCCGGTTGATCTCGACGCGGTCGGCCATCAGGCGGGCCGTCCCGCGCGTGATCTGGACGTTGCCCGTCGCGATCAGCAGGTTGTCCGCCCCCACCTGCTCGAGCCGGTCGGCGAGGATCGTCACGTCGCCCCCGGCCGTCTGGACGGTCACCGGGGTGGGCGCCTGCGCGGCCGACGAGAGGGGGCCCGCCAGGAGAGTCCAGGCGAGGAACAGGACCGTAGCGCGGAATCGTGTCATCAGTGTCTCGAAAGTCCTCGTCAAAAAAGGGTCCCTATGCTATCAGCCCCCTTTTCGATGGGGCAAGGGTTATCGCCCCCCGAGAGGTGACGGAGGACGTCGCCGACGAGGAAGAGGGAGCCTGCCACACAAAGGATTGGGGTGCCCGGCGGCGCCGAGCCCATCGCTAGGGCTTCTTCGGCCGAGCGGGCGATGAGCACCTCCGGCCCCCCGGCGGCCACGAGCGCGCCGAGCGCCTCCGGCTCGGCGGCGCGCGCGCTCGACGCCCGCGTCAGGATCAGCCGGCGGGCGACCGGGGCGAGTACCTGGAGGATCGCGCCCGCGTCCTTGTCGCGCGAGATGCCGAGGACGAGCGTCACCGGTACCTCGCCGAAGAAGTCCCGGAGTGACGTCGCGAGCGCCCGCGCCGCGCCGGGATTGTGGGCGCCGTCGAGGACGAGCCAGCCGCCAGGCCGTCGCACCACCTGGAAGCGCCCGGGCCAGCGCGCGCCCTCCAGGCCGTCCCGAATCGCCGCCTCGGGGGCGGCGAGCTCGCGCGCCCCGGCGACCGCGAGCAGCGCGTTCGCGGGCTGGAAGCTCCCGAGCAGCCCGAGACGAAGACCGGGGAGGACCCAGCCCGGGCCCGCGCACGCGATCACCTGCCCGTCGAGGCCGCGCCGCTCGACGGTGACCGAGAGCTCGCGCCCGGCGAGCCGAAGCGGGACGCCGACCTCCGCCGCGCGCCGCAGGAGCACCTCGGTAACGTCCGGCGCCTGCGCCGCGGCGATGGCCACGCCGCTCCGGATGATCGCCGCCTTCTCGGCGGCGATCTCCGCGAGCGTCGCGCCGAGGTACGCTTGGTGGTCGAGGTCCACGCGCGCGATCACCGTCACGGCGGGCGTGCCGACGCTCGTCGCGTCGAGCCGGCCGCCGAGCCCCACCTCGAGGACCGCCACGTCCACCGCCTCACGCGCGAAGTGATCGAGGGCGAGCGCGGTCGTTGCCTCGAACACGGTCGCGTCGAGCCGCGCGACGAGCGTGCCGAGCGCCTCGACGCCGTCCACCACGCTGTCCTCGGCGATCGCCGCGCCGCTCACACGGATGCGCTCGCGGAAGGAGACGAGGTGCGGCGAGGTGTAGAGGCCGACACGGTGGCCGGCCGACTTGAGGATCGCCGCGAGCATGGCCGCGACCGAGCCCTTGCCGTTCGTGCCGCCGACCTGGACGAGCCGGTAGCGCCGCTCGGGATGGCCCAGCGCGCCGAGCAGCGCCTCGATCCGTTCGAGCCCGGGGCGCATGCCGGCGTGCTCGCCGCCGCGCAGGGCGGTGAGGCGGGCGACCGCCTCGACGTACGTCACCGAGCGCTTATCCCGGCCGGGCCGGCGGGTCGGCGAAGAACGCGAGGATGCGGCGCAACGTCTCCTTGAGGTCGCGGCGGTCCACGATGAGGTCGAGCTGGCCGTGCTCGAGCAGGAACTCGGAGCGCTGGAAGCCCTCGGGCAGCGGCTGGCGGATCGTCTCGGCGATCACCCGCGGCCCGGCGAAGCCGATCAACGCCCGCGGCTCGGCCATGATCACGTCGCCCAGCATCGCGAAGCTCGCGGTGACGCCGCCCGTCGTCGGGTCGGTGAGGATCGCGACGTACGGCAGCCGCCGGACGCCCAGGCGCTGGAGCGCCGCCGAGGTCTTGGCCATCTGCATGAGCGAGAGGATCCCCTCCTGCATGCGCGCGCCGCCGGACGCCGAGACGATGACGACCGGGAGATGCTTGTCGATGGCGAGCTCGATCGCGCGCGTGAGCTTCTCACCGACGACGGAGCCCATGCTGCCGCCGAGGAAGCCGAACTCGAAGGCGCACAGCACCGCGGGGAGCCCCCCGACGCGCGCCACGCCGGTGACGACGGCCTCGTCGGTCCGCGTCTTCTGCTTCGCCGCGCGGATCCGGTCGCGGTACTTCTTCGTGTCCTTGAAGGCGAGCGGGTCGGTGGATTCGAGGGTCGTGTCGCGCTCCTCGAACGAGCCCGGGTCCGCGAGGAGGGCGATCCGCTCGCGCGCCGAGATGCGGAAGGAATAGTGGCACTTCGGGCAGACGCGCCCGGCGCGCTCGACCTCGGCGCGGTAGATGATCTCCTTGCAGGAATCGCACTTGATCCAGAGGCCCTCGGCGATCACGACGCGACTCGCCGTGCCCTCGGACCCGTCGGTCTTCCGCCTGAACCACGCCATTCTACGGTCTGGAGGGGGTGACCCCCTCCAGACCTCCCCGGCCGACAGCCGTCAGCGGGGCTTTCAATTCGGCGATGAAATCGCCCACGTCCTTCACCAGCGCCGGCGAGCCCGCGCGCTCCTCGACGAGACGCACGATCGCCGAGCCGACGATCACGCCGTCGGCGAGCCGCCCCACGGCCGTCACCTGCTCCGGCTTCGCGATGCCGAAGCCGACGCACACGGGTATCGTGGTCACCGCGCGGAGCGTCCGGATCTGGTCCGCGAGACCGCGGGGCAGCTCGCGGCGCTCGCCCGTCACGCCGGTGAGGGAGACCAGATAAATGAAGCCGCGGCTCCGGCGGGCGATGCGTCGGACGCGCCCGGGCGTCGAGGTTGGCGCCACCATGTGGACGAGGTCGAGCCCCGCGCCGTCTGCTTCGGCCGCGAGCGGCCCCGCCTCCTCGGGCGGCAGGTCGGCGACGATGACGCCGTCCACGCCCGCATCGGCCGCCGTGCGGGCGAACGCCTTGAGCCCGAACGCGAGGACGGGGTTGTAGTACGTGAGGAGCACGAGGGGCACGCCCGTCTCCGCGCGCAGCGTCGCGACGGTCTCGAGCACCCGCGCGAGCGACGTCCCGCGCTCGAGCGCCCGCATCGCGGCGCGCTGGATCACCGGACCGTCCGCGATGGGGTCCGAGAAGGGCACGCCGAGCTCGATGACGTCGGCGCCGCGCCGGGCCGCCTCCAGCACGAGCCGGCGCGTGTCGGCGAGCGACGGGTCGCCAGCGGTGAAGTACGTCACGAGCGCGCGCGCGCCCCGCGCGCGCAGCCGCTCGAAGGTCTCGGCGAGGCGGGTGCGGGCGAGGGTCACCGGAGCTCCTTGCCGAGCGCCTTCGCGACGATGTGCACGTCCTTGTCGCCGCGCCCGGAGAGGCCGACCACGATCACCTTCGATCTCGGCAGCGTCTTGGCGAGGCGCATCGCGTGGGCCACGGCGTGGGCCGACTCGAGCGCGGGCATGATGCCTTCGAGGCGCGTGAGCGTCTGGAAGCCCTCGAGCGCCTCCTCGTCGGTGACCGAGACGAACTCGAACCGGCCCGCGTCGCGGTAGTAGGCGTGCTCGGGTCCCACGCCCGGGTAGTCGAGTCCCGCCGAGATCGAGTGGGCGACGGCGATCTGGCCGTCGTCGTTCTGGAGGAGATAGCTCATGCAGCCGTGGAGCACGCCGACGCGCCCCGCGGTCATCGAGGCGCCGTGCCGGCCCGTCTGAATCCCCTCGCCGCCCGGCTCGACCCCGACGATCTTCATGCGCCGATCGCCGATGAAGGGGTGGAAGAGCCCGATGGCGTTCGAGCCGCCGCCGACGCACGCCACCAGGGCGTCGGGCAGCCGCCCGAGCGCCGTCCGGGCCTGGCGCCGCGTCTCCCGGCCGATGACGGCGTGGAAGTCGCGGACCATCATCGGGTACGGGTGCGGGCCGAGCGCCGAACCGAGGAGGTAGTACGTCGTGCGCACGTTCGTGACCCAGTCGCGCAGCGCCTCGTTGATCGCGTCCTTGAGCGTCCGGCTCCCCGTCTCCACCGGAATGACGCGCGCGCCCAGGAGCCGCATCCGGAAGACGTTCAGCGCCTGGCGCTCGATGTCCTCGGCGCCCATGTAGACCTCGCACTCGAGCCCGAGGAGCGCCGCCGCCGTCGCCGCCGCAACGCCGTGCTGGCCCGCGCCGGTCTCGGCGATCACGCGGCGCTTGCCCATGCGTAGGGCGAGGAGCGCCTGGCCGAGGACGTTGTTGATCTTGTGGGCGCCGGTGTGGCAGAGATCCTCGCGCTTCAGGTAAATGCGCGCGCCGCCGCCGTGCTCGCTGAGGCGCGCCGCGAAGTAGAGCGGCGTGGGCCGCCCGGCGTAGTCCGCGAGGAGCGCGGCGAGGCGCGCCTGGAACTTCCGGTCGCGCTTCACGCGGGCGTACGCGCGCTCGAGCTCGATGAGCGGCGCCATGAGCGTCTCGGGGACGAAGCGCCCGCCGAAGCGGCCGAAGTGTCCCTGCGCGTCGGGAAGCGTCGCCGGCCGCGTCATCGCACGCCCTTGGCTTCGGCGACGAAGCGCCAGACCTTGTCCGGGTCCTTGCGTCCGGGGCTCGCCTCCACGCCGGAGTTGACGTCCACGGCGTACGGCCGCGCGCTCGCGACGGCGCGGCCGACGTTCTCGGGCGTGAGGCCGGCGGACAGGATGATCCGCCAGCGCTGGCTGGCGAGCTCACGCGCGACCGTCCACTCGATCGGCTGGCGCGCCTCCCCCTCGCTCCAGCGCGCGGCGCTGTCGAGCAGGAGCGCCGCCGCACACGTACGGTAGCGCAGAAAGGTCACGGTCGGCGTCCACGGCGGGCGCCCCTCGAGCTCGCCCGACGGCGGCGC
>JBGPIS010000009.1:0-18934 GCA_041484965.1 Methylomirabilia bacterium | reverse complement strand
CTTCTGCTCGGGTGTGCCGTAGCGCTCGAGCACCTCCATGGTGCCGGTGTCGGGCGCCGCGCAGTTGAACACCTCGGGCGCGCTGGGCGAGCGGCCCATGACCTCGCAGAGCGGCGCGTACTCCAGGTTGGTGAGCCCCGCGCCCCGCTCGCTCTCGGGCAGGAAGAGGTTCCAGAGGCTGCGCTCGCGCGCCGTCGCCTTCAGCTCCTCCATGATCGGCGGGACCTGCCAGCGAGTCGGCCCGGCGTTGAGCTGGTCGTGGAAGACGTGCTCGTTCGGGTAGATGTACTTGTTCATGAAGTCGGCGAGCTGCTCCAGGTACATCTTGGTCTTCTTGGAGTACTCGAATTCCATGTGGGGCCTCCCCTGGCTTTGGTGCGCCCCCGATTGTATCCTCCCGCCCGCCAAATGGAAGGGCCACGGTAAGATAGCCGGCTATGGACCTGCTCGCCGCCCACGCGCAGCGCACGCCCGACGCCCCCGCCGTGATCGAAGGCGAGCGGACGCTCACGTGGCGCGCCTTCGTGGACCGCCGGAACCGCCTCGCCAACGCACTGCGCGGGCTCGGGGTGGTACCGAACGAGCACGTCATCACCTACGCGCAGAACTCGCTGGAGGCGGTGCTGGCGCCGGCGGCGGTGCGGGCGGCCGGCGCGATTCCCGTGCCGATGAACCACCGGCTCGTCGACGACGAGGTCCTCTACATCCTCGATCACGCGGACGCGGCGACGGTGTTCGTGAGTGAGGCGTTCCTGCCGCTCGCCGGGCGCGTGCGCGAGCGCGCGGCGAAGGTGCGGCGCTGGATCGCGGTCGGCGGCGAGCGCCGTCCGTGGGCCCTCCATCTCGACGACCTCATCGCGTCGGGCGATCCGGCGCCGCTCGAGGTGGACCCAGCGCGGGGGATCGGCGGCTCGATGATCTACACGGGCGGCACGACAGGACGGCCGAAGGGCGCGCTGCGGGGCGGCGCCGATCCCACCGTCACGCGCCGCAACATGGAGGCGTTCAACCTCGCCGAGCCCGGGCACGTGCACCTGGTCGCAGGCCCCCTCTACCACTCGGCGCCCGGCAGCTTCGCGCTCTTCACGCTGGTGTTCGGCGGCACGGTGGTGGTCATGCGGAAGTTCGAACCGGAAGACGCGCTCCGGACGATCGCGCGGCACCGCTGCACGAGCACCTTCATGGCGCCGACGCTCGTCAAGCGCATCGTGGATCTGCCCGAGGCCGTGCGCGCGCGGTACGACGTCTCCTCGATGCGCGCGCTGGTGATCGCCGCCGCGCCGTGCCCGATGCGCGTCAAGGAAGCGGTGCTGCGCTGCTTCGGCGAGGCGCTCTACGAGTTCTACGGCTCGACCGAGCTCGGCATGAACACGATCTTGCGCCCCGAGGACGTCCTGCGAAAGCCGGGCTCGTGCGGGCGCGCGGCGCCCGGCGTGGACCTGGCGATCCTCGACGACGCGGGCCGCCCGGTGCCGCCCGGGACGCCGGGCGAGCTCTACGTGCGGCGCTTTGCCGGGATGTTCGACGGCTATTACAAGGACGCCGTGGCCACGCGCGAGGCGCAGCGCGGCGAGTGGGCGACGGTCGGGGACGTCGCGTACATGGACGGCGAGGGCTTCTATTACATCTGCGACAGGAAGCGCGACATGATCATCTCGGCCGGCGTCAACATCTACCCGGCCGAGATCGAGGACGCGCTCCACCGGCACCCGGCGGTCGACGACGTCGCGGTCTTCGGGGTGCCCGACGAGGACTGGGGCGAGCGCGTCCACGCCGCCGTGCAGCCGCGCGCAGGCGCCCGGCTCTCCGCCCAGGACGTCATCGCCTTCGCGCGCCGCCATATGGCAGACTACAAGGTCCCGCGCGAGGTGTCCTTCCACGCGGAGTTTCCGCGCGACGCCGCCGGCAAGCTCATCAAGCGCGTGCTGCGCGACCCCTACTGGGCCGGCCGCAAGGTGAAGATCTGACGCCCGGTGGGCTCACCGTCTCGCCGGCCGATCGCTCGGACGTCCCGGGCGTGATCGCCCTCATCGGCCGCGTGTATGCGGAGTACGGGCTGGTCTTCGATCCCCCCTCGGAGGTGCCCGACCTCCTGGCGTTCGAGCGCCACTACGAGCCCCCGTACGGCGCCTACTTCGTCGTGCGGCACGCGGGCGTGATCGTCGGCTCCGCGGGTGTCGAGCGGCTCGACGGCACGGCCGCCGAGCTCCACCGCCTGTATCTCGACGCTCGCTTGCGCGGCCGGGGCACGGGCCGGGCGCTCGTTCAGGAGGTGCTCGACTGGTGCCGAGCCCAGGCCCTCACGCGCCTCGTGCTCTGGTCGGACACGCGGTTCGAGCAGTCTCACCGGCTCTACGCGCGCATGCACTTCCGGCAGACCGGCGAGCGAACGCCGCCCGACGACGTCAACCACTCACGGGAGTACCGCTTCGAGCGTGCGGTTTGAGGCCGCGCTGATTAGCGGCGCGTGAAGTTCTCGAGGATCCAGCCCGCGATCGAGTGGCGCGCGGGTCCGGTGGGGAGCGCCGTACGGGGGAACCAGCGGGCGTCCTCCAGCTCGTCGCGGTCGACGCTGATCTCGCCGCCCGCGTACTGAGCGACGAACCCGACCATGAGCTGGCTCGGGAAGGGCCAGTTCTGGCTCCCGACGTACTGGATGTCCTTCACGTCCACGCCGACCTCCTCCTTCACCTCGCGGGCGACGGCGCCCTCGAGCGACTCGCCGTTGTCCACGAAGCCCGCGACGAGCGCGTAGCGCCCCGGCGCCCAGATCGCCTTGCGTGCCAGGAGCACGCGCTCGCCGTCGCGCACGAGCACGATCACCGCGGGGTGGAGGTGCGGGTAGTGCTCGTAGCGGCACGCGGGACACCGCTTGCCCCACTCGCCCTCCAGGCGCTCGGTGGGCGCGCCGCAGCGCGGGCAGTGACCGCTCGTCCCTTCCCAGTAGAGGAGTTGCATCGCCATGCCGCCGAGCGAGAGGAGATCGTCGGGCAGGCGAGTGCCCTGCATCGGGATGAGCGTCTCGCGGTGGAGGCCGTCCGGCAGGGTCGCGTCCTTCGGCAGCCCCGCCACCCAGCACGCGGTGCCCGCCCAGGTGCCGAGCCACAGCGGCCGCCCGAGCTGCCCGTCGAGGCCTTTCGGCGCTTCGCCGGTCGGCAGCCGGAAGCCGGTGGCGTCGGGCACCACGAGCAGCTTCTGCTCCTGGACGATGAGCCAGTGGCCGCTCGGGTGAGTCGGCGCGCCGCCGCGCTTGGCCGGCGCGAACTCGCCGCGCAGGCAGTCGCGGTTGAAGGGGAGGTAGACCGAGTCCGGCGTCACTTGAAGCTCCGCGGCCGCCACCAGGGATAGAACGGCGGCATGTCCTTGCTCGGCCTGCCCGTGAAGCGCGCGGGGCGCTTCTCGAGGAACGCGGTGACGCCCTCGCGGGCGTCGGCGGAGCGGCCCGTCCAGAACATCGCCTGCGAGTCGAGCCGGTGCGCCTCCATCGGATGCTCGGCGCCGAGCATCCGCCAGAGCATCTGGCGCGCGAGCGCGACGGAGACGGCCGAGGTGTTCTGCGCGATCTCGAGGGCGAGCGCGCGCGCGGCGGGCAGCAGCGCCTCGGGCGCCAGGACGCGGCTCACGAGGCCGCCGGCGCGCGCTTCCTCGGCGTCGAAGACGCGCCCCGTGTAGACCCACTCCGCGGCTCGGCTCATCCCGACGAGCCGCGGCAGGAACCACGTCGAGCACGCCTCGGGGACGACGCCGCGCCGGGCGAAGACGAAGCCGATGCGCGCCGCGGCGGAGGCGAGCCGCACGTCCATCGGGAGCGTCAGCGTGATCCCGAACCCGACGGCGGGGCCGTTGATCGCGGCGATCACCGGCTTCGTCAGCTCGAAGATCCTGAGCGTGACCCGCCCGCCGCCGTCCTCGTGCGCCTCGGCCGACTCCGCGCGGCCCCGCGCGGCGGCGTCGAAGGTCCCGGCGCCGGCGGAGAGGTCGGCGCCGGCGCAGAAGGCGCGGCCCGCGCCGGTGACGATGACCGCGCGGACGCCGTCGTCGGCGTCGGCCTGGTCGAACGCCGCGATCAGCTCGTCGAGCATGACGGTGGTGAGCGCGTTGAGCTTCTTGGGGCGATTCAGCGTGACGGTACAGACGCCGTCGGCGACCTCGTACCGGATCTCGGCGAAGGCCATGCGGGCGGTCGGCTCAGGAGCCGAGGAGCCCGACGCCGAGCTCCCGGCCCGGGGGCGGCGCGGGCCCAGGCGCGGCGGGGCCGAGCTTCTGGAGCTCGGGCATGACGCGCCTGGCGAAGAGACGCATGCTCCGCTCCGCCTCGCCGTAGTCCATCCCGGCGTAGCTGAAGACGCCGACGAAGGTGTCGTTGCCGACGCGGCGCCGCACGTCGAGGATCTTCTCGTAGCACTGCTCGGGCGTGCCCGACACCTGGAGGTTCACGAAGTACTCGATGACCTTGTCGGTGCCGTACGTCGCGATCTTCTCCGACATCTTGCCGTAGTACTCGTAGCCCTTCGTCGTCTTGAGGTGGTCGCCCGCGAACTGGTAGTGGTCCAGCACCGTCTGGTAGTAGCCGCCGATGTAGCGCAGCGCCATGTCGTGGGCGCGCTCGGCGCTCTCGTCGCAGAAGGTCCAGCCGGCGCAGACCGGCGGTGGCGCGTCGGCGCCGTTGATAGAGCGATAGGCCACGCGGTAGGCGTCGAGCTCCTTGGCCACCTCGTGCCAGGGCTTCTGCGGGATGACGAGGATGCCCACACCGAGCTCGGCCATGATGCGGACCGACTCGGGCGAGACCGCCGCGGCGTACGTGCGGCCGCGGAACGTCTTGAACGGCGCCGGGCGGATGGCGGCGCGCGGCTGCTTGACGAACGTGCCGTCGTACTCGCAGAAGCCCGTCTCGAGGCCGCGCAGTAGCATCTCGGCGGATTCCACGAAGCGCTCGCGCGACTCGTCCATCGGCAGGCGGAAGCCGTCGAACTCGACCCGGCCCGCGCCGCGGCCCAGGCCCAGGATGAGCCGCCCCTCGGAGAGGTTGTCGAGCATCGAGACTTCCTCGGCGACGCGCAGCGGGTCGTGCCACGGCAGCACGACGACCATCGAGCCGAGCCGGGCGCGCGTGGTGCGCCCCGCCATGTAGGTGAGGAACTGGAGCACGTCGGGGCACATGGTGTAGTCGGTGAAATGGTGCTCGACGCCCCAGATGGACTCGAAGCCGAGCGGCTCGGCCAGGTCGGCGAGCCGGAGCTCGTTCCGGTAGACGTCGCGGTCGGCGCGGGCCTGCTGGGGGTTCTGGAAGACGGTGGCCATTCCGACGTGCATGGAGGGGTCCCCCTTTCGCCCGCCCATCTTGCCCGAGCGGAGCGACCTTGACAACCCCGGCCTCCGGCTCTATCGTCGCGGAACTCGATTCCGCGCCTGTTCGGTCGGCTCGAAGGCGCATAACGTCAACTTCTGGAGGAACCAGGTATGGCAAGTCTAAAGAACACAGGCGTTCTCGTCCTGGCGCTACTGCTCGCGCTGGCGGGGCCGGCGGCGGCCGCCGACCTGAAGATCGGCACGACGTTGTCGCTGACGGGGGGCACCGACGATTACGGCAAGGGGGCGCTGAACGGGCTGATCCTGGCGCTCGAGGAATACAACGCCAAGGGCGGCTACAAGGGCCAGAAGGTCGAAGCCGTCGTGTACGACGACGAGACCAAGCCGGCCAAGGGCGTCGAGAACATCACCCGGATGATCACCCGCGACAAGGTCTTCGCCGCCGTCGGGCCGGTCAACTCCGGCGTCGCGCTCGCCATCATCGACATCGCCCAGAAGATGGAGGTGCCGCTGATGGACACGATCGCGACCGCCGAGCCGATCATCGAGCGATACGCGAAGGCGCCGAAGAGCTACATCTTCCGCGCGTCGCTGAACGATGGCATCCAGACCTCGTTCATGATCGACTACATCCAGAAGAAGAAGCTCCAGCGCATCGGGCTCATGCATGACTCGACGGGCTGGGGCCAGTCGGGCCGCGACACGGCGCTCCGGCTGCTGAAGGACGCCAACCTCCAGGTCGTCGCGGGGCCCGAGGTGCTCGACCAGAACGACACCGACATGACCTCGCAGCTCACGAAGATGAAGGACGCGAAGGTGGACTTCATCATCTCCTATTCACTCGCGCCCGCGAGCGTGCAGATCGCCAAGAGCATGCAGAAGATCGGGCTCAAGGTGCCGTGGACCTCCACGTGGGCGCTCATCGCGCCGAACTTCCTGAAGCTCGGCGGCAAGGACCTGATCGAGGGCGTCATGGCGGTCACGTCGTACACGACCGACCACAGCGAGAACGCCAAGAAGCTCCACGCCAAGGCGGAGCAGCGCTTCAAGGACCAGGGCGGCGACTTCCACCCGGTGGCGACGGCCCAGACCTACGACGGTACGCGCCTCGTGCTGCTCGCCCTCGACCGCGTCGGGCCGGACCCGAAAAAGATCCGCGACGCACTCGAGGAGATCAGCGACTTCACCGAGCCCGTCACCAAGATGAAGGCGCGCCCGTACAGCAAGGACAACCACGAGGCCCTCGGCCGCGAGAGCGGCTTCCTCGCCGTCTGGCGGAACGGCAAGCTGGTCCGCGCCGAGTAAGCCCGCTCCAGGCGACCCTCTGACGGAGGGGCTGCACCGGCAGCCCCTCCGAGACACCCAGACTCATGGACACCCTATTCGTCAAGCTCTGGCAGGCCCTCGTGAGCGGCCTCTCCGTCGGCAGCGTGTACGCGCTGATCGCGCAGGGCTACTACGTTACCTTCATCACGACGGGCGCGCTCAACTTCGGCCAGGGCGAGTTCCTGATGATCGGCGCGCTCTTCGGCCTCACGTGCTATGTCACGCTCGGGCTCCCGTACGCCGTCGCGATCGGGGGCTCGGTCGTCCTCGTTGGGCTGATGGGCGTCGGGCTCGAGCGCGCGGCGATCCGTCCCGTCCTGCGCCACGCGCTCTCGCTCTCGTGGGTGCTCTCGACGGTCGCGGTGAGCATTATTTTGAAAAATGCCGCGGTGAACCTCTGGGGGCCGGAGCAGATCAAGTTCCCGTCGCCCTTCGGCGATGTCGTGCTGCGGATCGGGCCGGCGGGCATCTTCCCGCAGGAGCTCTTCATCATCGTCGCCGCCATCGGCACCGTGCTGCTCGTCCAGTTCTTTCTCAAGCGCGCCGTGCTCGGCAAGGCGCTCACGGCGGTCGCCCACAACCGGAACGCCGCGGCGGTGATGGGGATCAACGTGCAGCGGATGATCGTGCTCGCGTTCGTCATCTCCTCGGCCCTCGCGGGGCTCGGCGGCATCCTGATCGCGCCGATCACGTTCGCGTGGGCGTACATGGGCACGGTCCCCGGCATCAAGGCGTTCGCCGCGGCGATCTTCGGCGGGCTCGAGAACCCGATCGGCATCCTGGTCGGCGGACTCGTGATCGGCCTGCTCGAGCAGTTCTTCGGCGTCATCAACTCGAACCTGAAGGAAGGCGTCACCTTCCTGTTCATTCTGTTGATCCTGGCCCTGCGGCCGACCGGGCTCATGGGCAAGAAGGAAGTCGAGAAGGTCTAGGGTGCGCCTGCCGGTCTTCGCCCACACGGGCCCGCGCCACTGGGGCGCGCTCGCCGTCGTCGCGGCCGTGGTGGCCGCCCTTCCGCTGGTCCTCTCGGACCCGTTCTTCATCCTCGTGCTCCAGTCGCTCGCCTATCTCTTCATCGCGACGCTCGGGCTCGATATCCTCGTCGGCTGGACGGGGCAGATCTCGCTCGGCCACGCGGGCCTCTATGCGGTCGGCGCGTACACCTCCGCGCTCGCGACGACGAAGCTCGGCTGGTCGTTCTGGGTGAGCGCTCCCGCCGGCGCCCTGCTCGCCGGCGTCTTCGGCGCGCTGTTGGCGCTTCCGTCGCTCCGCGCGAAGGGGCCGTACCTCGCGATGGTCACGGTCGCGTTCGGCTTCATGGCCGAGGTCACCGCGAACCGCTGGAGCCTGACGGGCGGCCCCATGGGCATCATGGGGATCCCCGGGCCGAAGCTCCCGGGCGGCGCCGAGATGACGCCGACGCAGTACTTCTGGCTGATCGCCGGCGTGGCGCTCCTGTGCCAGCTCTTCGCGAACAACCTCCTGACGGGGCGCGTGGGACGCACGCTGCTTGCGCTCCGCGGCAGCGAGGTCGCGGCGGAGACGGTCGGGATCAACGTCTACCGGTGGAAGGTGCTGGCGTTCGTGATCAGCTCGGTCTACGCGGGGCTCGGCGGCGTCTTCTTCGCCCACCAGAACGGCTTCATCAACAGCGACACGTTCGTCTTTGGCCTGTCCGTGTCGCTTCTCACCTCCGTGCTGATGGGCGGCAGCGGGACGCTCTACGGCCCCCTCGTCGGCAGCGTGATGCTGAACCTGATCCCGACGATCTTCGCGAAGATGCACGAGTACCACCTCTACATCTACGGCGGGATCATCCTTGTGACGATCGTGTTCCTGCCCGACGGGATCGTCGGCAGCCTGCTGAAGATGCGCGTGTGGCGTCGGTTCCGCCGCCTGCCGGCGCCGGTCGAGCCCGACCCCGGGGCGCTCGACTGGGCGCGCGCCGCCGGCGGCGAGCGCCCGGTGATCGCGGTGCGCGGGCTCAGCAAGAACTTCGGCGGCATCCGCGCGCTCAACCAGGTGACGCTCGCCGTGCGCCCGGGCGTCGTCCACGGCCTGATCGGCCCGAACGGCTCGGGCAAGTCCACGTTCGTCAACGTGCTCACCGGCCTCTATCAGCCGACGTCCGGCGTCGTGGAGGTCCAGGGCACGCCCGTCGCCGGCGCCAAACCCCACCGGATGGCAGAGCTCGGCGTGACGCGCACCTTCCAGTCCATCCGCCTGTTCGGCGACCTGACCGTGCTCGAAAACGTCATGGTCGGCTTCCACCTCCACCTGCGCGCCGGCCTCCTGCCGCATCTCTTCCGGACGCGCCGCGCGCTGGACGAGGAGGCGGCGTTCCGCCGCAAGGCCATGGCGCTGCTCGAGCTGGTGGGGATCGCCGACCGCGCGCACGAGCTCGCGCAGAATCTCGCGTACGGCCAGCAGCGGCTCCTCGAGATCGCGCGGGCGCTCGCCGCGCGCCCCGCGCTCCTCCTGCTCGACGAGCCCGCGGCGGGTGTGAACCCGACCGAGATCCATCACCTCTCGAAGCTCATCCGCGACATCCGAGACGCGGGCGTCACCCTGGTCGTGATCGAGCACCACATGGAGCTCATCATGGGCATCTCCGACGTCGTGTCCGTGCTCGACTTCGGCGAGAAGATCGCCGAGGGCACGACGCGCGAGATCCAGCAGGACGCGAAGGTGATCGAGGCGTATCTCGGCTCAGCGGTGGAGACCGTCCGTGCTTAGCGTCCGCGGGCTCTGCGTCGCGTACGGCCACGTGCAAGCGCTCCGGGGCGTGGACCTCGACGTGCGCGAGGGCGAGATCACCGCGATCATCGGCTCGAACGGGGCGGGCAAGACCTCGACGCTCATGGCGATCTCGGGCCTGGCGCCCGTCACCGCGGGCGAGGTGCGCTTCCGCGATCGGGGCATCACGCGCCTGCCGCCCCACGCGATCACGGTGCTCGGCATCACCCAGATCCTCGAGGGCCGCCAGCTCTTCGCCGACCAGACCGTCGAGGATAACCTGCTGCTCGGCGCGTACACCCGGCTCCGGCGCGACCGCGCGCGGGTGAACGAGGTGATGGAGCGCGAGCTCGGCCGCTTCCCGATCCTCCGCGAGCGGCGCCGGCAGCTCGCCGGCACGCTCTCCGGCGGCGAGCAGCAGATGCTCGCCATCTCCCGCGGGCTCATGTCGGAGCCCAAGGTGCTCCTGATGGACGAGCCGTCCATGGGCCTGGCGCCGCTCCTCGTCCAGCAGATCGCGCGCACCATCCGGCAGCTCAAGGAGGAGGGCGCGACGATCCTCCTCGTCGAGCAGATGGCCTCCGTCGCGCTCCAGCTCGCCGATCACGCCTACGTGCTCGAAAATGGGCGCGTGAGCCTCACGGGCACCGGACGCGAGCTGGCCGACAACCCCGAGGTCAAGCGGGCCTACCTGGGCGGTTAGCTTCGTCGGAGGGGGCCTCGACGGCCCCCTCCACTCGCGGGTGGTGGAGCACGGTCAGGGGCAGGCAGAGAAACGCCCAGGCCGCGCCTGCGCCGGGGCGCAGTCTGCTACCTCGGTGGGCGACGCGGCCGCATGGGTGTATCGGAACTTGCACATTCACTCTCGGCGCGGTGTACGGTGCGGTAGGCCGCACGGGAGACAGGCTCGTCGGGATCAGCCGGACGACGGCGCTGGGCCGCTCTAGCTCCCCGCCGTCGTGTGTTTCCAGTCGAAGCCTATCGGATCGTTGGCGGCTGTTCGGAAGAGGTCACGAGATAACTGAAACCCGTCGCGGACAGTCCTCGCTACTCCCGCAGTCTATAACGCCCGAGCCACTCCCCGATTGTGCAGCGGAGGAGTGAGGAGGTCGCAGCGAGCACCGCGTCAGCACGTATCGCAATGCCAAGATGAAGGGCCTCCGTCTTTATGAGAGTCTTTTCATGCTTACCTTCGGCTAGCTTCTCCTCCTCCCTGTACACCGTCATCTCAGTAATCTCGTTTCCGATAACAACGCCGATGATACGCTGCGGTTCAGGATCAGTCCGAATGAGCGGTGCGCCGGAAAGGCCACGCGGACAGGCGAACGAAATCTCCAATCCAGCCGGTCGGGCTGGAAGTCGGTCGAGAGTACCACCGCCGACGATTTCCCCCCGGAAAGCTCGGACGTTGAGCATCTCCGTCTTCGGGTCAAAGCCGAAGGGGTAGCCGTAGCTTCGCACCCCGTCGAGTAACGCGACACGCGCAGCCGACCACTGGAACGTCTTGCCAAACGAGACGGCAGCCCTAAGTACGGCCAGGTCTAACGACGCGAGGCCCTCTCCATCCGTGATGCGGTGGAACTTGAAGACGCCGGTCTCTGGTTCGTGCATGATCCCAAGGGCCTGCATGTCGTGCGTCCGTGCGCGTTCCCACACGTGTGCGGCGGTGAGGTATGCACCGCCGCCTATCGTGAACGCCGTGCCGCATATCTCACGTGGTTTGTTCGACCAACTGCTCTCGGATCGTTCAAACCCCATCACGGGGAGTGCAAGGTCCGTTGCGTGAACGTCCGAGGCGGCGTCAGGCATGGACACGCCAGCGTTTACTCTTGTTCACGAACCAGCTACTACTTCCACCGGAGCCGGGCGTGCGGCTCACTTCCCCTTCGGCCCGCGCGGGTCCACGGTGTCGGGGAGGTCATCCCTTAAAACTTCTTCTCAGAAGTCGTTCGCGAGCACTTGCCCCAACGATCCAAGCCCGAACGTTCATCGCCCTTGAGACGAGTCTGAATGAGATAGCTGCCGGCCCGCCGATCAAGCCGCAGTACAGAGGAGTACTTCTTGTCGCTCCAGGTGGTTACGATCTCTTCATCTGAGTATCGTTGCATCTTGCCTTTTATCGGCTCTTTGTCCCATCCCCGGACACTGTTGTCATTCGGGTTGATCATAAAGCGCGTAGGCACGTCTTCCTCTGTGGTCCCGCGCTCGCCCGCCAGCCGCCCCACATACTTCGTTGTCGAGGAGCACTCAATGTAGATCAAGTCTTCGAGAGCCTTGAGCATCGTCTGATGACTGTAGAGGAGGTAGGCGGCACCCGGCACGAAGCTGTCTCCGATTCTCGCCCCAGCGCAGAAAAACTGGATGCGTGTTGCACCCAGGAGCCAGTCAGCTTCGAGTTGGATGTACGCTTCGTCCTTCCGGGGCGGCAGCGACATGTCGATCACCTTGGCCGGTACACCAAACATCGGCTTGGTCCATTCTGAGAAGCGAACACAGAAAGACTCGTCGAACTTGCCACCGGAGAGAAGGACGATCTCAGCGAAGGGGTCTTTGAGAAAGACTCGATACTGCGCCTCAAACACAACTCCGGCCACTTGAAACTCAACGCGACGAAGGACGGTCTTGTCTTCAAACTCCTGCTTGCCGTCGTAGAGGGGCCAATCGCTCACTGCCTTGTCAAGGCCGGGATCGGATTTCCACGTGCGGCTCGTGAGGAACGCGGGATCAGTTAAGGCGCGCAGCAGGAGCTTGGGTTCCTGTGCCTGAGCGGGAATGGCCAAGGCTATGGACAGGAGGACTAGACCGGGGAGGCCGCGACGTATGCGCACTATCCCGCTATCGTCGCACGTACGCCGTCGCCGTGCCAAACCGAGAGGCGGCTTCCAGCGTGACGAAGAACAGGCGGCCGAGGCGGTCAGTCACGGCCTACGGGCTCCAGGGTCCGGTTGATCACAGCCCTACAGGAGCACGTCATCCAGACGCGGTCGTCCTCGACGCCGCCGTCAAGGTCGCCGCGGCGCCCGGTGCTCGGTGATGAAGGCGTCCAGCTCGAGCGCGAGGCGGTCGGTGTCTGGGATCATTGCTGGGTCCAGACGAAGACGCAGTAGGCCGTGACGGCGACCGTGCCGAGCGCCGCCACCCAGAGAGCCCAGAACGTCCACGGCGATGACACCAGCAGCGGGATGTAGTTGAACCCGACCAACGACAGGCCGATGACCAGCAGGTTCCACCCCTCAAAGACGATGAGGGCGCAACGCCCGGACTGGAGCCTCGGCACCAGGGCGTCGAACTCCCGGAGCAGTTCGTCCGCAAGTCGGCTCCCCGAGGTTTTGGCCTGATTGCGTACCTGTTGGCGCGTCAGGGCCGAGGGAGCCCCTTGCGTCGCGTGAATGTCAGAGTACAGGTCCCGGTGCCTGCTCGCTAACAGTTGGAGTCGGTAGAGCCCCACAGCGCCCACGAACGCCGCCAGGGCGGCGCAGCTCTGTGCGAGAGTGCTAAGTGCATAGAGGACGGCGCTCTCGTTCACTCGCGGGAGTCTATCACTCGCCGAGTTTCTATGACGTCACGGTGTACCTCGACGGCCCCGCACCCGTCCGGCGGGCCTCCGTCTGCGCGGTGAACCAAGTCCCGATCTCCTGGACAAGCACCCGGGCGCAGGACGAGCTACTTCACGATGCGGAGATGACGCGGGCGGTCCCGCAGAGCGAACCGAAGCTGACGGGCACGGACGACCTTGCGGATGATGCTCCTGAGCAGACGCGGCTGCTTCGAGAGCCAATGCGGCTGACCCTCGGGGTCCAGCTTGACGACCAGGGTCATGACCGAGCCTCCTGCCGCGCCCGCGAGGGACGTGCTACCTTGTCGGCGCGGAGATGGCCTGAATTCGATTGTGAGGATGTCACCGAAGACGGTATCTCGGCCCCCTCCGAAGCCTCCCCCCCAGGCCGGCAGAGCCGGCGCTCGAACGGCGGTTGCTCCGACGCGCTCCTAGGGCAGAGGAGCTAGGCCGTGTGCCGCAGCGCCGCGAGGATCCGGGACGGCGTGAGCGGCAGCGTCGTGAGCGCGACGCCCCGGTCGCTGAACGCGTCGCACACGGCGTTGGCGATGACGGCGCCGAGACCCGGATTGCCGCACTCGCCGAGGCCGCGAAGCCCGAGCGGGTTGGTGCGCGCGCGGATTTCCTGGTAGAAGCCCTCGATCGGCGGCACGTCCTCCGCCAGCGGCAGCGGGTAATCGAGCAGCGTGCCGCAGAGTGGCTGGCCCGCGGCGTCATACTCGAGGCTCTCGTGGAGCGCGTTGCCGATGCCGAACGCGACGCCGCCGACGAGCTGCCCCTCGATCAGCGCGGGGTTGACGGCGCGGCCCACGTCGGCGCCGACGACCACACGCCGGAGCCGGACCTGCCCCGTCGCCTCGTCCACATCGAGGACGACGGCGACAGCGCAGCCGGCGTACGTGACCTTGGCCACGGTGAACGAGGCGCCGGCGGCCAGCCGCCCGCGCGCGGCGAGCTCGGCGAGGCTGACGCTCTTGCCGTTGGCGCTCAGCATGCCCCGCGCGTAGGCGATCTCGCCCTCGGCAGCGCCCAGCCGCGCCGCGGCGCGCGTCTTCGCCTCCTCGACGAGCTTCGCGGCGGCGAGGTGCGCGGCGTTGCCCGCCATCACGGTGCCGCTCGAGCCGTAGGTGCCCACCCCGCTCTCGATCGCCGCCGTGTCGGGGTGCCGGACGACGAAGCGGTCGGCCGGCAGGCCGAGCGCCTCGCCGAGAATCTGCGCGAGCGCGGTCTCGAGCCCCGGTCCCATGGAGGAGGCCCCCGTGTCCACGGTGAACGTGGCGTCTGCCTTCGCCTCCACGTGCGCCGTCTCGAACGGCCCGAGCCCGGTCTTCTCGACGTACACGGCGAGGCCGATGCCGCGGCGGACGCCCCGCGCGGCGAGCGCCTGCTGCTCGGCGCGCGCGCGGTCGTAGTCGAGCCGGCGCAACAGCTCCTCGAAGAGCGCCGGAAAATCGCCCGAGTCGTAGACCGTCGTGGCCCCGAATGACGTCGTTCCCGTGTCGTAGGGCATTTCGTCGGGCCGGATCAGGTTCCGCCGCCTGATCTCGGCGGGATCGAGCCCGAGCCGCGCGGCCGCGACGTCGAGCAGCCGCTCGCGCGCGAAGTTGCACTCCGGGCGGCCGGGCGAGCGGAGCGTGCCGACCGGCGTCTTGTTCGTCACGACGCTCCAGAGGTCGCACGCGTAGGCCGGCACCCGGTACGGCCCGGGCAGGAGCGCCGCGCCGAACTCCGCGGGGACGAGCGCCGCGGTCCGCACGTACGCGCCGATGTCGGCGTGGATGACCGCCCGCATCGCGAGGATGCGCCCCGCGGCGTCGAGGCCCAGCTCGAGGTCGTACTCGACCTCGCGCGCGTGGTTCGCGGCGATGAGGTTCTCGCGGCGGTCCTCGATCCAGCGGACGGGGCGGCCAAGCTTCAGCGCGGCGAGCGGGACGAGGATGTCCTCCGGGTAGAGCTCGCCTCGGACGCCGAAGCCGCCGCCCACGTCCACCTCGGTGAGGCGCAGCGCGCCGGGCGGGATCCCGAAGATCGGCGCGAGGATGCCGCGGTTGATGTGGATGCACTTCGTCGAGCCGATGAGGTGAAGCTCGCCGCCGCGCGGGTCGGGCGGCACGGCGACGAGCCCGCGGGTCTCGAGCGCGACCGCCGTCTGCCGCGGGTGGCGGAAGCGCTCGTGGACGACGAGGTGCGCGGCGGCCAGCGCCGCGCCGGCGTCGCCGACCCGCATCCGGATCGTCGCGACGTTGTTTCCGTCGGTCCCGGCGAAGAGCCGCGGCGCGCCGGGCGCGAGCGCGGCGGCGACGGTCGCGCAGGCGGGGAGCGGATCGTAGTCCACGTGGATCAGCTCGAGCGCGTCGGCGGCGACGTAGCGGTCGTCGGCCACGACGAGGGCCACGGGCTCGCCGACGTAGCGGACGACGGCGCGCGCGATCGCGGGCTGCAGGTAGCGGGCCGTGCCCTCGGGGGCGGGCACGCGGTTGGGGATGACGGCGCGCTCCGGCACGTCCGCGGCGGTGAGGACGGCGCGCACGCCGGGGAGGCGCAACGCCCGCGCGCAGTCCACGCGGCGCACGCGCGCGGAGGCGTGCGTCGACCGGAGCACGGCCGCCTCGAGCAGGCCCGGTGGGCGGACGTCGGCGACGAAGCGGCCTTGGCCGGTCACGAGGCGATCACCGCCGAGGCGTGGGTGGCTGGCTCCGATCATCGCGCCCCGCATGATAACCTAGGCCTCGTATGACGGCTTCGGACCTCGAGCCGTTCGCCGAGCGGCGGCTGCGCTTTGCCGCGGCCATCGGCGACGCCATCGCGATCGTCCCCGGCGCGCAGGAAGCCCGCCGGAACGGCGACGTCAGCTACGAGTTCCGGCAGAATTCCGACTTCCATTTCCTGACCGGCTTCGACGAGCCCGACGCCGTCGCGGTCATCAACCCCGCGGCCGCCAAGGAGCGGTACGTCCTCTTCGTCCGCCCGCGCGACCGCGAGATGGAGATCTGGACCGGACGCCGGGCCGGCGTCGAGGGCGCCGTCGCCGGCTACGGCGCGGACGCGGCGTACCCGATCGACCGGCTCGACGACAAGCTCCGCGAGTACATGGTCGACCGGCTGGCGGTCTACTACCGGCTCGGCACCGGCGCGTACGACGGCCGGATCGCGCGGCTCGTCGCCGAGCTCCGTGGCGCGCGCGCGCGGGGCTTCGACGCGCCCGTCCGCATCGAGGACCCGGGACCGATCCTCCACGAGCTGCGGCTCCGGCGCTCGTCGACCGAGCTCGCCCACCAGCGGCGCGCGTGCGAGATCAGCCGCGACGCGCACGCCGAGGCGATGCGCTACGCGCGGCCCGGCCTCTACGAGTACCAGGTGCAGGCGGCGCTCGAGTTCGTCTTTCGCGTGAACGGCTCGCCCCGGAACGGCTATCCCTCCATCGTCGCGTCGGGGCCGAACGCGTGCATCCTCCACTACAGCGAGAACGCGCGGCGGATGGAGGACGGCGACCTCCTCCTGATCGACGCCGGCTGCGAGTACGGCTACCACTCGGCCGACATCACGCGCACGTTCCCGGTCAACGGCCGCTTCACCGCGCCCCAGCGCGCGATCTACGAGATCGCCCTCGAGGCGCAGCTCGCGGGCATCGCCGCCGCACGGCCCGGCGTCCGTTACGAGGCGGTTCACGAGGCGGCGCGACGCGTGCTGGCCGAAGGGCTCGTGGCGCGCGGCCTGCTGCCGCGCGGCCTCGAGGACACGCTCGCGATGCACCACTACCGCGAGTTCTACATGCACGGCACCGGCCACTGGCTCGGCATGGACGTCCACGACGTAGGCGACTACCGGATCGACCGGAAGTCGCGGGTGCTCGAGGCGGGCATGGTCTTGACCGTCGAGCCGGGCCTCTACTTCGACCCCGCGCGCGAGACGGCGACGTTCCACCTCCGCGAGTACAGCGAGGACGAGATGTGGGAGCGGCGCCTGCGTCTCGGCATGACCGCCGCGAAGAAGCTCGAGGACGAGGAGAAGGCGAAGGCCGAGACGATCACGCACCCGATCCCGAGGGAATTTCTCGGAATCGGCGTGCGCATCGAGGACGACGTGCTCGTCACGGCCGGCGGCTCGGAGGTGCTCACCGCGGGCACGCCGAAGGCCGTGGACGAGATCGAGCGCGTCTGCGCCGAGCCGCCGCGCCTGCCGCGCTAGTCAGCGCTTCCCGTAATCCTGCCTCGAAGGAACGCGAGGACCTCCTCGACGACGAGGTCGGGCGCCTCGCGCATCATGAAGTGGCCGACGGCGGGGATGCGCTTGACCGTGAGCTTTGGGAAGTACTCGGCGAGCCGGTCCGTCCACGCGAAGGGCAGGATCGGGTCGTCGGTGCCCCAGAGGACCAGCGTCGGAACGGGGACGCTGAACTCCGCCGGCGGCAGCACGCCGTCGGTCGTGCGCGTCTGCTCGCGCGCGCGGTAGTAGCTGAAGCCGCCGCGGAGCGCGCCGGGCTGCGCGTACGCGTCCACCCAGTGGTCGAGCTCCTGCTCGGTCACCCACGCCTTGCGTCCCGACCAGTGGGTGAGGAAGTGGCGGAGGTAGAGGCGGAGCGTGCCGCGGCTGGTGCCGACGAGCTCTTCCGCCCACGGCAGCGTGTGGAAGATCTGATACCAGACCTCCTTCGCGTGGCCCGGATCGCGCCAGCGCCGCCCGATGCCGGGATACGGCGGATCGAACAGGACGAGACGCGTGACGAGCTTCGGGAACAGCCGAGCAAGCGGCTGGGCCACGACGGCGCCGATGTCGTGGGCGACGACCGCGACGCGCGCGAGGCCGAGCGTCCGCGCGAAGGCGGCCAGCTCGCGCGCGACGACGTCGCGATGATAGCCGTCTCCGGGCGACACGTCGGGCTTGTCCGAATACGCGAAGCCGCGCAGGTCGGGCACGATCACGTCGTGATGGCGCGCGAGCGGCGGGATCACCGGCGCCCACTCGTACCAGAAGCCCGGCCAGCCGTGCAGCAGCATCACGGGCGTCCCCGCGCCCTGGCGCACGTAGTGCAGGCGCACGCCGTCCACGCTCGCGAACTCGTGCGTCCACGGTCCCGTCGGGCCCGCCGATGTCATGTGCCGTCCTCCGCGAGTCGGATTATACTGGCGCGCGCAGGAGGACGGGCCGGATGATCGGGACCACCGCGGAGGTTCGCGAGCAGCACCGCTTCGACGTGGCCGCGCTCGAGCGCTACTTGCGCGAGCACGTGCCCGGCTTCGCGGGCCCGCTCGGCGTGACGCAGTTCCGGGGCGGCCAGTCGAACCCGACCTATCACCTGACCGCGGCCGGCAAGGAGTACGTCCTGCGCCGCAAGCCCCCGGGGAAGCTCTTGCCCTCGGCGCACGCGGTGGACCGCGAGTACCGCGTGATCACGGCGCTCGGCACCACGGGCGTTCCCGTGCCGCGGACGTACGCGCTCTGCGAGGACGAGACGGTCATCGGCACCGTGTTCTACGTCATGGACTGCGTCCACGGGCGCGTCATCAGCGACCCGGCGATTCCCGGTTTCACGCCGCGCGAGCGGGCGGCCATCTATGACTCGCTCGGCGAAGTGCTCGCTCGGCTGCATTCCGTGGACTGGCAGCGGCTCGGCCTCGCGGACTTTGGAAAGCCGGGGAACTACTTCGCGCGCCAGCTCCACCGCTGGACCCAGCAGTACCGCGCCTCGGAGACGGAGAAGATCGAGGCGATGGAGCGCCTGATTCCGTGGCTGCCCGAGCACATTCCCCCGGGAGACGATGTGGCGCTCGTGCACGGCGACTTTAGATTGGGGAACGTCATCATCCATCCGACCGAGCCGCGCGTCGCCGCCGTGCTCGACTGGGAGCTCTCGACGCTCGGCCACCCGCTCGCCGATCTCGCCTACAACTGCCTGCCCTATCGCTTCACGCGCGAGTGGGAGGGGCTCGCGGACAAGAACCTGGCGGAGCTCGGGATTCCGACCGAGCAGGCGTACGTCGCGGCCTACGGCCGGCGGACGGG
>JBGPIS010000008.1:0-19279 GCA_041484965.1 Methylomirabilia bacterium | reverse complement strand
TGATCTCGCGGAGCTCGGGCACCTCGCCCCGGCAGCGGTCCACGGCGACCGGGCACCGCGGGTGGAACACGCAGCCCGTGGGCGGGTTGAGCGGGCTCGGCACCTCGCCGCCCAGCACGATGTGCTCGCGGCGCGCCTCGACCTCCGGATCGGGGATCGGGACGGCCGAGAGCAACGCCTTCGTGTAGGGGTGCAGCGGGTCCTCGTAGAGCGCCTGCCGGTCGGTGATCTCGACGATCTTGCCGAGGTACATGACCACGACGCGGTCGGAAATGTGGCGCACGACCGAGAGGTCGTGGGCGATGAAGAGGTAGGTGAGCCCGAGCTCCCGCTGTAGGTCCTCGAGCAGGTTCACGATCTGCGCCTGGATCGACACGTCGAGGGCCGAGACGGGCTCGTCGCAGACGATGAGCGTCGGCTCCATGGCGAGGGCGCGCGCGACTCCGACGCGCTGCCGCTGGCCGCCGGAGAGCTGGTGGGGGAAGCGCCCGGCGTGCTGCGGCAGGAGGCCGACGTGGCGGAGCAACTCGCCGACGCGCGCGGCCCGTGCGGCCCCCTCGGGAACGATGCCGTGCACGGCGAGCGGCTCGGCGAGGATCTGGCCGATCGTCATCCGCGGATTGAGCGAGCTGTAGGGGTCCTGGAAGATCACCTGGATCCGGCGGCGGGCGCGCCGAAGCGCCGCGCCGTCGAGCTTCGTCAGGTCCTGGCCCTCGAAGACGATCTCGCCGCTCGTCGGCCGCTCGAGCTGCAGGATGCACCGGCCCGTCGTGGTCTTGCCGCAGCCCGACTCGCCGACGAGCCCGAGCGTCTCGCCGCGCCGGATCGCGAAGCTCACCCCGTCCACGGCGCGGACGACGCCCGGCGCGCCGCTGAAGAGGCCGCCGCCGACGTGGAAGTGCTTGACGAGGTTCCGGACTTCGAGCAGCGGGGCGTCGTCCGTCATGAGAGCGCCGGCGCCCGCTCGAGGCGCTCGGCCTCCCAGCACGCGCTCACGTGGCCCGCCCCGCCCGCCGGCGCCAGGACCGGCCGCTCGGCATGACACCGCTCCACCCGGAAGGCGCAGCGTGGTGCGAAGGCGCAGCCGGCGCCAAGCCGCGTGAGGTCGGGCGGCTGGCCCTCGATCGGCTCGAGCCGCGCGCGCCGCGGCTCGTCGAGGCGCGGGACCGAGCGGAGGAGGCCGAGCGTGTACGGGTGGCGCGGGTTCCGGTAGATCTCGCGCGCGCTCCCCCGCTCGACGATCCGCCCCGCGTACATGACGTTGACGCGGTCGGCGTAGCGGGCGACCACGCCGAGGTTGTGGGTGATGATGAGCATCGCGACGCCGAGCCGCCGCGAGAGGTCGCGCATGAGCTCCAGGATCTGCGCCTGGATCGTCACGTCGAGGGCCGTCGTGGGCTCGTCGGCAAGGATCAGCGACGGGTTGCAGGCGAGCGCCATCGCGATCATCATCCGCTGCCGCATGCCGCCGCTGAATTGATGCGGGTACTGCGTCAAGCGCCGTTCGGGGTCGGAGATGCCGACCGTCGCGAGGAGCTCGGCCGCGCGCCGCCGCGCCTGCTCCCGCGTCATCCCGAGGTGGATCTCGAGCCCCTCCGTCAGCTGGCGCCCGATCGTCAGCACCGGGTTCAGCGACGTCATCGGCTCCTGGAACACCATCGCGATCTCGCGCCCGCGGACGTGGCGCATCTCGTCTTCGGAGAGCGCCAGGAGATCCCGGCCCTTGAAGACGACCTGGCCGCCGACGATGCGCCCCGCGGGCGCCGAGACGAGCCGCATGACGCTGAGCGCGGTCACGCTCTTGCCGCAGCCCGACTCGCCGACGAGGGCGACGGTCTCCCCTTCCCGCACGTCCCACGACACGCCGTCCACCGCGCGCACGACGCCGCCGCGCGTCATGAACTCGGTCGTCAGATTCGCGACTTCGAGGAGTGTCGCCACGACGCGCGCGAGTCTAGCACACGGGGCGGAGCGGGGCCGGGGGCGCCCTCTTCGACCACGCTAGCAACCGAGGCCGCGATGTCGTTTCTCCCGCGTCGCGCCCGAGTAACGCCCAGAAGCTACGGGTCTCAGAGGGCGCCCCCGTCCCCGCTCCGCCCCGCGGCTAGATCGAGCGACGCTGGGCTACTCGTGGCAGCGCGCGGCGGCGAGGTGCGGAGTCGCGATGGGCTCGAGCGACGCGTACTCGCGGCAGACCGCTTCGGCGACGCACGGCCACCGGTGCTGCGCGGCCCACCGCACGCCCTCGCGGCCGATGCGCCAGCGCAGGTCCGGGTCGGCGATCAGCGTGGTGACGCGCTCGGCGAGCGCGTCCACGTCGCCGTCGGGGACGAGGAACCCCGTGACGCCGTCGCGCACCGTCGTCACGAGGCCGCCGACGCGCGAGGCGATCACCGGGCTCCCGCACGCCATCGCCTCGAGCGCCACCATGCCGAACGACTCGTAGTACGAGGGCAGGACGGTGACGTCGGCGGCCGCGTAGTAGGCGGGCAGCGCGTCCTGGGGCTGGGGTCCCACGAAGCTGACCACGGCGCCGAGGCCGAGCCGTTCGATTTGTTCGCGCAGCGCCCGCTCGTGGCCGTTGCGGGGCTCGTCGGCGTCGCCGCCGACGATCAGGAGGCGCAGCCTGGTCCCGGCCGCGTCGAGGCGGCCGACGGCGTCGAGCAGCGTGTCGAGCCCCTTGATCGGCGCGATCCGTCCGACCCAGAGCAGCACCGGTCGCTCGTCGAGCCCGAGCTCGCGCCGGGCGGCGCGGCGCTCGCGCGGCGCGAACACCGCCGTGTCCACGCCGCACGGGATCGTCGCGATCCGCTGGGCGCGGGCCGCGTAGTCACGGAGCAGCTCGGAGCGCTCGACGACGTTCGCCGCGACGATGCGGTCGGCGGCGCCGACGATCCGAGTCTCCTCCTGGAGTCGGACCGCCGGCTCGAGCTCGCCTGCGCTCCGGGCCGCCCGATTCTTGAGCCGGCCGAGGGTGTGGAACATCTGGAGCACGGGCGCACCCCACCGCTCCCTCAACGCGAGCGCCGCCACCCCCGACAGCCAGTAGTGCGCGTGGATCAGGTCGTACTCGGCGCCGCGCGTGAGCCGCCACGCCTCCACGCCGTCGACGAACTCGTCGAGGTGGGCGTGGATCTGGGCGCGCGCCATCGGCGCCTCGGGCCCGGCCGGCAGGTGGATGACCCGCGCGCGCGCCCCCAGCGCGACCACGCGCGGGATCGCGGGGTTCTGCGAGCGCGTGAAGACGTCCACCTCCACGCCCATCAGCCCGAGCTCGCGGCTGAGCTCGCGCACGTACACGTTCATCCCGCCCGTCTCCTTGCCACCGAGCGCGGCGAGCGGGCACGTGTGAACGCTGAGCATCGCGACGCGGAGGTTCATGGTCGTGCGAGCCCGATTCTCACGCGGTAGACCGCTTCGGCAGCGGGCTCGAACTCGTACTTGTAGCGCTCCTCGCCCCGCAGGAAGTCGAAGCGGTGCTTGCCCCGCTCGATCGCGTCGCGGATGAGGTGGCCGAGCAGCACGACGCCGGGCGAGAGCGCGGCGTGGTCGGGATGGAAGCCGGAGTTATAGAGACCGACGGTGGCGTCCCACTCGAGCGTGATGAACGAGGCGATGGGACCGGACGGGGTGTCGAGGAACCAGAGCCGCACGTCGCCGCGCTCGCTGAGCGCGCCCACGACGCTCCTGAAGAAACCCTCCATGCGGGCGTCCATGAAGCGCGCCTTGCCGACGCGCGAGCGCCGGTGGAGGTCGAGGAAGTCGCCCAGGCGGTCCTCGACGCCGGCGCGGCCGTGGACGCACGTGACCCGAACGTCGGAGGCCTCGCGCTCGAGGCGGCGCATCTTCCGCCCGAGCTCGTGGCGGTGCTTGCCGGAGAGTCCTGCGAGGTACGCGTCCCACGTCGCGGGAAGCGTCAGGACCGGACAGCGCTCCTCGACCGCGACGTCGGCGGCGAGCCCGCACGCCTGGGCGAGCTGCGGGAGCGCTGTGACCGTGGGCGAGGCCGCCGGCACCGCGTGGAGGTCCCACGCGACGCGGTCGGCGGCGCGCGACTGGAGCAGCGCGATCCACGCGTCTTCCTCGCGCCCCTGCTCCGCGACGAGGTCAAGATAGTCCGACACGTCGGAACCGCCCAGGGTCTGGAGCACGCCCGGCGCGGCCTCGTAGAGGGCGAGGACCGCGACGAGCCGGCCCTCGCCGTCCTCGACCCGGCGGACCTCGAGCCGCCGGTCGGCGGCGAAGGCGCGCGCCCACTCACGCTGCCAGGCCCAGGACAGGAAGGGCGGGCGGACGCGGGCGGAGGCGACGAGGCGCTCCCAGGCAGCCGCGCCCACCGCCTCGAGCCGGTCGACGAGCTCCACCTTCAAGAAGCGGCCATCATAGGCTTGCCTCGTCGGACGCGCCCGTGGCGTCCACGGATTCCGACGCGCCCCCGCCCGAGGCGTCGGCCTCGCCCTCGCTGAGCGCCTCGTCCACGGCGGACTCGAAATCATCGCCGAGGTCGTCGCCGAACTCCTTGCCCATCTTCTTCATGAACCGCGCCACGCTCGCGGGATCGTTCTCGTCGAGATCACCGACGCTCGACGGGTCGGCGAGCGACTCGAGCCGCGCCTCCTCGGACTTGACGGTGGCGAAGCGCGACATCAGGCGGCTCAGGTTCGAGCCATGACAGCGGGGGCAGGTCGGGGCGGGCGCGGCGGACGGCCGGAGCACGAGAAGGCTGACCCGCTTTCGACAGTCGTGACACTCGTACTCGTAAATCGGCATGCCGCGATCAATCTTAGCACGCGGGGGAACGCGCTCCGTGGCGCGCGGCGGGCGCCCCTCCGTGCTCGCGTCCAAGCTCGACGGCCAGCCGACCGCGATCACGCTCGGACCGCGCCGACCCTGATCACCTCACCGCGGCGCGCCAGGCGCGACAAAGGCAGCGTGACCTCCAGCCCGAGCTTCAAGAGCCCGTACACGGACCGCGTCTCGGTGAGCCGCGCGAGCCTCGCCCGGCCACGATCGCGAAGCAGACTCGAGAGGCTCCAGAGGTAATAGCGCGGCTTCGCCTGGTGCCAGCACCAGACCGTGCGGCCGCCCGCCATCCGCACCGCGCGCGCGAGCGTCTCGGGCGTGAAGTGGACGAGGTGCCGCGGCAGCTCGAGCCCCGACCACGCCCGGCCGAAGCACGCGGCGCCGAGCCCGCCGGCGTTCGGCACCTCGACGATCAAGAGTCCGCCGGGCGCCAGCCACTCGAGCATGCGTCGGAGCATCGCGACCGGGTCGGGGACGTGCTCGAGCACGTGGAAGGCCGTCACGACGTCGAACCGCGCCGCGGCGAACGGCGCCGACAACGCATCGCCGACGTAGAGCTCGCCGGTGAAACGGCGCGCCTTCGCCGCCGCCGCCTCGTCCATCTCGATGCCGGCAACCTGCCAGCCGAGCGCCCGCGCGACGCCGAGCGACGCCCCCGAGCCGCAGCCGACGTCCAGGTAGCGCCCCGCGCCGACCCACGGCGGGCAGCTCCACCGGAGGCGGCGGAGCAGCGCGCGCGCCCGGAGCCGGGTGAGCGACCCGGCGTCGGCGTTGTGGAACTGAGCGTACCCGAGGCCGGTCGCGAGCGCCCAGCGCACGGCCCGCACCCGAGCCGGCGAACCCTTGAACGGCACGCGCGGCGACGGCTCCTGGTGGCGCGGGTAGTGGTCGGGGTAGCAGGCGGCGAGATGCCCGTCGCACACCCGCGGCCGCTGGTAGAGGAAGCCGCAGTCGTCGCAGCGCGCGACCGTGTAGAGCCCGGGAACGGCGAAGGCACGGTCGGGCGTCGTCCACACGGGCTCCGCGCCGTCGCCGCCGCAGAGCGGGCACGGCGTCTCGACGGTGGGCAGTCCCGTCATTCCTCGAAGATCGCCTCCATGCGGGTGACCGCGCGCTCCCAGTCGAATGCCGTCGTGACGAGCGTCGTGCCGGCCGCCGCGATCCTGGCGCGGAGCGCGGCGTCGGTCGCGAGACGCTCGAGCTTCGCCGCGAGGTCGACCACGTCGCGGCGCCGCGCGACGAGCGCGGTCTCGCCGTCACGCGCGTAGTCGCGACAACCGCCGTTGTCGTAGGTGACGAGCGCGGCGCCGCACGCCATCGCTTCCATCGCCGGCATCCCGAGCCCCTCGTCCCACGACGGGCAGAGGTAGATCTCACAGCTCGAGTACACGGCGGCCAGCCGCTCCTGGGGCGGGTTCGCATGGAACTCGTCGTAGGGCAGCGCCTCGCGCGGTGCCTTCAGGCCGAAGCCGACCAGGCGGAGCGAGGGCACGCGCGTCTTCACCCGCCGGACGGCCTCGAGACCGTCGGCCACGCCCTTCCAGGCGTAGTCGTGGTGGAGCATCAGCACCCGCGGGCGCGGCGTCCGCACGCCGGCCGGCACGCGATGGAAGAGCGCTGGATCCACGGGGGTCACGAGCACCTCGGCGGCGCTCTGGAATCGCTCGCGCATGACGTCGCGGAGCCACGTCGAAATGACGAGCTTCCTGAGCGGGAGCCGGTACGTGCGATCCACGGTGTCGGGAGCGCCGTGATAGAGGCTCTCGTAGTGCTGGACGAAGTAGAATTTCGCGCCGCACCGCGGCGGCGCCGCCGCGACCGGCCCGGCCGACTGCCAGGCCGTCGCGACGACCGCGTCGCCGTCGGGGAGCGCGTCCGCCGTCCAGCGCCGGACCCAGCGGAGGCGCGGCCGGAAGCCCGGCATCCAGTCGGGGCCCACGCGCCTCACGTTGGACGCGAAGGCGTGGACGCGGCTCCTGGCGGGGACGAGCAGCGTGACGTCGTGGCCGCGGCCGGCCAGGCGGTCGGCGTAAGTGAGGATCGCCCGGACGCCGCCGGCGATCCTCAGGTGGGGACACAGAAACGTGATTCGCAGGATCAGATCGCCATCGAGACGGTGCCCGTCTTCTTGTAGGCCTCGGGATCGAGGACGACGTTCACACACCACACGTCGTCGGACGCCAGCGCGCGCTCGAGGGCCCGGCCGATGTCGGCCGGGTTCGTGACCAGTACGCCCTTGGCGCCGAGAGCCTCGGCGATCAGATCGAAGCGCGTGTTCGGCAGCGAGGTCGCCACCGCGCGTGCCTCGCCGTAGAACGAGAGCTGGGGGTTCCGGATCTGGCCCCACCCGCCGTCGTTGCCGACCACGCACGTCAGCGGCAGGCCGAAGCGGACCGCCGTCTCCAGCTCCATCGCGTTGAACCCGAGCGCGCCGTCGCCCGCGATCAGGAGGACGCGCCGCTCGGGGTGCAGGAGCTTCGCGGTGAGCGCGAACGAGGGGCCCACGCCGAGGCAGCCGAGTGGGCCCGGATCGAGCCACTGCCCCGGCCGGTAGAGCGGCACGACCTTCGCCGCGCAGCCGACGATGTCACCGCCGTCGCCGACCACGATCGTCTCGGGCGTCACGACCCGCGCGATTTCAGCGGCGAGCCGGTAGTGCGACACGGGCACGTCGTCGGACGCGCAGAAGCCGTCGAGCTTCCGCCGGCTCTCCGCCTCGCGGGCGCGGACCCTGGCGAGCCAGGGCTCCACGCGCGTCGCCAGCGTCTTCGGCACCGCCTCGGCGAGCTGCCGCAGGATGACGTCGAGGTCGCCGGCGAGCCCGAGCTCGAGCGGCCGGTTGCGGCCGAGCTCGGCCGGATCCACGTCGATCATCGCGACCTTCGCGCCCTCGGCGAAGACCGGCGGCCGCCCGTAGCCGAGACGGAAGTCGAGCTGGGCGCCCGCCACCAGGACGACGTCGGCGTTGCCGAGCGCGAAGCCGCGCGCCTGGGAGAAGGCGTTCGGGTGGGCGGTCGCGAGCGCCCCGCGCCCGGCGCCGTTTATGAAGACCGGCAGCCCGCCGCGCTCGGCGAGCGCCGCAAGCGACTTGGCGGCGTCGTCCCAGTACACGCCGCTGCCGGCGACGACGACGGGGCGCTCGGCAGCCGCGAGGAGCCCCACGAGTCGCGCGAGCGCCTCCGCGTCCGCGGCGGGGCGCGAGCGGTGAACGTACTGCCGGGGGATCGGCGCCAGCCGGTCCTCGAGCGTCGTCGTCAGAAGATCCACCGGGATCTCGACGAAGACAGGCCCGGGCCGGCCCGAGAGCGCGGTGCGGATCGCCGTCGTCAGGACTTCGGGGATCTGGCGCGTCTCGGCCACCGTCCAGGCACCCTTCGTGATGGACCGCATCAGCGCGATCTGGTCCATCTCCTGAAGCGCGCCGAGGCCACGCAGCGCGAGCGGCGCGGCGCCGCCGAGCAGCAGCACGGGGCTCCGCGCCGCGTAGGCGTTCGCGACGCCGGTGACAGCGTCGGTGACGCCGGGTCCGGGCGCGACCATCGCGACGCCGACGTTGCGTGTGAGCCGTGCGTACGCGTCGGCGGCGTGGGCGGCGGCCTGCTCGTGGCGAAAGTCGATGATCGCGATGCCCTCGGTGAGGCAGCCGTCGTAGATCGGCAGGATGTGCCCGCCGCACAGCGTGAACACGTGGCTCACGCCCGCCTGCTTGAGCGTGCGCGCGACCAGCTCCCCGCCCGTCAATTCATTCGGAGGGGGCGACCCCCTCCGATCCTCCCCGGCGGTCATCACGTCAGCTCATTCAGAGGGGGCAACCCCCTCCGATCCTCCCCGGCGGTCATCACGTCAGCCTCCGATTACCAGAACTTCTCCCATTTGACCGACTTGCGCGCGAGCCCCTTCGCCACCAGCACGTCGCGGACGCGATGGATCATCCGCTCGCCGCCCGCGACGTACGCGACGAGTCCCGTCACGTCCGCCACGCGCCGGCCGACGACCTCGGCGAGGCCGCCCGCCGCGTCCGTCCACGCCCCCGCCGCGCTCGCCACGACCGGATGATACGAGAACGCGGGAAAGCGCCGCTCGAGCGAGCGGAACTCCGCGTCGTAGGCGAGCCAGCCCGGGTCGCGCGCCCAGTACACGAGCGCCGCGGGCCGCCCGAACCCCGTGTCGTAGAGCTCGGTCAGGATCGAGCGCACCGGGACGATGCCGATCTCCTCGGCGACGAAGAGCGGCCGGCGCGGGTCGGCGCGGCTGAAGACGAACCCGCCGAGCGGCCCCTTGAACCTCACCTCGTCATCCGGCTTGAGGCCGCGGAACCACGTCGAGCCGAGGCCGCCCGGCGCCACGTCGGCGCAGAGCGTGATGACCTTCGAGCATTCCGGGCTGGACGCGATCGAGTAGGCGCGGACGGTCTTCGGGCCGAACGGCACCGAGACCCACTGGCCGGCGTCGAAGCGGAGCTCCGGAGGCTCGACCATCGCCAGGTCCGCCTCGAGGATCTCGGCTGCGAGCCGCCGCACCGCGACGACGCGCGCGCGGCACTCGACGGGCTTCGTCGCCAAGGCTCAGCGCGGCGTGAAGCGCGGGAGAATGTCCGCGGCGATCACCTCGAGCTGGCCCTGCTTGTCCCGGGGCTCGCCGACCGCGTCGACGATCACGTACGTGCAGCCGGCGGCGCGGAATTGCTCGAGCTGCTCGGCGCACTGCGCGGGCGTGCCGATGATCCCGTACTTCTTTGCGAGCGGCTCGAAGTCCTGCGCGTAGCGCCTGGACAGGTGGGCGACCCAGGTGGCCTTGGCCGTCTCGTAGTCGCGGCCCACGGTGACGAACGCGAGGTGCGCGGCGGTGAAGCCGTCGAGCGAACGGCCGGCGGCCTCGGCGGCGCGCCGGATCTCGGCGAGGCTCTCGGCGTACCGCTCCGGCCGGACGACGTAGGACACCCACCCGTCGCCCTGCCGCCCGGCCCGCGCCAGCGCCGCGGCGGAGCGGCCGCCGACCCAGATCGGCGGGAGCGGCTTCTGGACGGGCTTGGGGTCGATCGAGACCGCCTCGAACCGCGTGAACCGCCCTGTGAACGTCGCGGGCGTGTCGCGCCAGAGCGTCCGCACGACGTCGATCCCCTCCGTGACCCGCGCCCCGCGCTCCCGGTGCGGGACGCCGCAGAGCTCGAACTCCTTCGGGTTCTCGCCGCCGACGCCGACGCCGAAGATGAGCCGCCCGCCCGAGAGCACGTCGACCGTCGCCGCCATCTTGGCCGCCACCGCGGGCGCGCGGAGGGCCAGGAGGTAGACCGCGGTGCCGAGCCGGAGCCGCCGCGTGATCGGCGCGTACGACGCGAGCAGCGTCAGCGACTCGTAGAGCGGGTTGTGGAAGGAGACGTGGTCGCCGGTCCAGACCGAGTCGAAGCCGAGCTCCTCGACCCGGCGGACGAGGGCCCACTGCTCCTCCGGCTGGAGCATCGAGAGCTGGGCGCCGAAGCGCATCACCGCGGGAAGGCGTCCTTCACGCCGCCGTCCACGGTGAGCGTGCAGCCGGTCGTCTTCGACGAGCGGTCGGAGGCCAGGAAGAGCACGGCCTCGGCGACGTCCTCCGGCAGGATGCGGGCGCCGAGGAGGTTGCGCTTCCGGTAGAACTCCTCGAGCTGATCCACCGCGACGCCCTGGGCCGCGGCGCGCTCGCGCCGCACGTCCTCTGACCAGAGTTTCGAGTCCTGGAAGACGGCGTCGGGGTTCACGATGTTCGAGCGGATCCCGTGGGGCGCGCCTTCGAGCGCCAGGACCTTCGCGAGCTGCGCCTCGGCCGCCTTGGCCGCGGAGTACGCGGCGAAGTCCTTGCCGGGCGACATCACGTTCTTGGTCGCGACGAAGACGAGGGCGCCGCCGAGCCCCTGGGGGACGAGGATCCGCATCGCCTCCCGCGCCACAAGAAAATGCCCTGTCGCGTTGACCGCGAAGGACCGCTCCCAGTCGGCGAGCGCCATCCGGTCCACGGGCGACGAGTGGGCGACGCCCGCGTTCGACACGAGGAGATCGAGGCCGCCGTACGCGAGGACCGTCTCCTCGAACGCGGCGCGCACCGAGTCCTCGCTGGTGACGTCCATGTGGACGCCGAGCGCTCGCCCCGCGCCCGCCGCCGTCACGATCTCCTCGGCCGTCGACGTCGCACCGGCCTCGTCGAGGTCACCGACGACGACGTGGCAGCCCTCGGCCGCCAGCCGCTTCGCGACGGCCCGGCCGATGCCCGAGCCGCCGCCGGTGACGAGGGCGACGCGCCGGGCCAGCTCCCTCTCGGGCGGCGCCAGCCCGAGCTTGTAGAGCTCGAGCGGCCAGTACTCCACGTCGAACGCGTCCTTCGCCGACAGCGACACGTACTGGCCGAACGCCGAGGCGTTGCCGATCACGTCGATCGTGTGGTGGTAGATGTCGTTGACGATCCCGGCGGTGCGGCGGTCCTTGCCCGCCGTGAACATGCCGAGCCCCGGTACGAGGACGACGCGCGGCAGCGGCTCGGTGAGCAGGGCGCCCTCGAACCGGTTCTCGTCGAAGTAGCGCGTGTACGCGCCGACGAACGCGCCGACCGACCGCTCGATCTGCGCCGCGAGGTCGCCGGCGGCCGTGGCCTCGCCGACCGCCACGAAGCACGGCAGCCGCTTGGTGTAGATCGTGTGGTCGGGCGTGGCCGGCCCGACCTGCGAGAGCCGCGGCGCGTCGGCGGACGAGACGAACTCGGTGACCGCGGGCGAGTCGTCGAACGCCACGACCACGCGCCGCGACCGGCCGAGGATGCCGCGCAGCCGCGGGGCCACGGACAGCGCCGCCGCGCGGCGCGCCTCCGGAGGCAGGACGGGCACGCGCGGCCCGCCGAAGGCCCGCCGGCCCTTCTTCTTCGCGGCGATCGCCTCCTCGGCGCGCGTGATCAGCTCGAGCGTCGCCTCGTACGCTTCGCGGACGGTGGCGCCCCACGTGATCGTGCCGTGGCGCTCGAGGACGAGCGCCTTCGCCTCCGGGTGGGCGGCGATCGCGTCGGCCACCTCACGGGAGATGCGAAAGCCCGGCCGCAGATAGCGCAGCGTGATCACGTCCTTGCCGTAGACCGACTCGAAGACGTCGCGCGGGCGGTCGTTGTTGGTGAGCGACACGATCGCGTCGGCGTGGGTGTGGACGACCGCGTGGGCCGGGAGGAACCCGTGGAGCAGCGTCTCGATCGAGGGGCGGACCCCGCCCGGATCCATCAACCCGTGGGCCAGGTAGCCGACCATCTCCTGATCGCTCATGTCGTCGCGCGGACGGAGCGCCGTGAGGTCGTCCATGCGGACGCCGGGGAAGTCCGTGCGCTGGACCGATTTCAGGTCGGAGCCGCTCCCCTTGACTCTCAGGACGGCCACCTCGCGGCCCCGGTGGTCACGCTCGACGGTCTTGATGGAGGTGTTGCCGCCGCCCCAGACGACGAGCGAGGGCTCGGCGCCGACCAGGCGAGACGCGTAGACGAGGAGGTCGAGGCCGTCGAGCCGCGCGGCGTCGGCGTCGTTCCAGCGTGAGCGCATCGCGGCATCACGATACCATGATCCCGATGCGTCCCCGGATCGCCCTGCTGCTGGCCGCCGCGCTGGCGGCCCTGCCCGCGCCCGCCGGCGCCGACGGGCTCATGCTCGTCCAGGCGGGCGCGTTCTGGATGGGGCGCGACGACGGGCCCCCCGACGAGGCGCCGCTCCACCGCGTGTACGTCCGCGACTTCTGGATCGACCGCCAGAAGGTGACGAACGCCGAGTTCGCCCTGTTTCTCAACGCGACGGGCCTCCGCCCGCCCGGGGCCGCGCGCCGGGCCGATCCGGGTTTCGAGGCCCACCCCGCCGTCGACGTGTCGTGGTTCGGCGCGCGCGACTACTGCGCCTGGAAGGGCCGGCGGCTGCCGACCGAGGCTGAGTGGGAGAAGGCCGCGCGCGGCGACGACCGCCGGCCGTCTGGCGGGAGCGCCTACGGCGTCCTAGACCTGTTCGGCGACGTCCGCGAGTGGACGGCGACCATTCTGCGACCCTACCCGTATAATCCGGGGGACGGGCGGGAGCGGTTCGATGGCGATGGAAGCCTGGTGGTCCGCGGCGCGAGCCGCGACGATCCCGTCGCCGCGCTCTCGGTCACGCGCCGCCGCTCCTATGACCGGCGCGGCGCGGCGGCGGGCCACCGCGACGTCGGGTTCCGCTGCGCGACCTCGGAGGACTTGGGAGGCCGATGACGATGGGCGCCGAGATCCACAATCTCATGCTGGACTACCCGCTCACGCTCACGCACTTCTTCGAGCGCAGCCGGCGGCTCTGGCCGAAGAAGACGCTCGCCAGCCGCGTGCCCGGCCGGCCGCTCTTCCGTTACACCTACGCCGACTTCGCCGAGCGGACGCTGCGCCTCGCGGGCGTCCTGCGCGATCTCGGGCTCAAGAAGGGCGACCGCGTGGCGACCTTCGCCTGGAACAGCCACCGCCACCTCGAGCTCTACTGGGCGGCGCCGCTCAGCGGCTTCGTGCTCCACACGCTGAACTTCCGGCTCTCGGCCCAGGACCTGACCTACATCATCAACCACGCCGAGGACTCGGTGATCATCGTCGACGCGAGCGTCTGGCCCGCGCTCGAGGCGATCCGCGACAAGATCCCGACCGTGCGGCGGATCGTGCTCATGCATGACACGCCCGACGCGCCGGTGCCCCCGGGGCTCGACGAGTACGAGACGCTCCTGGCCGCCGCGACGCCGGTCACCGGCTGGCCCCGGCTCGCGGAGACCGACGCGGCCGGCATGTGCTACACCTCCGGCACCACGGGAAGCCCGAAGGGCGTCGTGTACACGCACCGGGCGATGTTCGTCCACTGCCTCGGGGAGGCGCTGACCGACTCGTTCGGGATCTCGGAGAACGACACGATCTTGCACATCGTCCCGATGTTCCACGCGAACGCCTGGTGCCTACCGTTCACGGGCGTCATGGTGGGCTCGAACCAGATCTTCGCGGGACCGAACCCGCAGCCGCGCGACATCTGCGAGCTGATCCAGAAGGAGAAGGTCACCTTCACCGGTGCGGTGCCGACCGTGTGGATCGCGGTGAAGGAGCTCTGCGAGAAGGAGGGATGGGACATC
This sequence comes from Methylomirabilia bacterium, assembly GCA_041484965.1. GTDB lineage: Bacteria > Methylomirabilota > Methylomirabilia > Rokubacteriales > CSP1-6 > JBGPIS01. Next base: position 5,357 of record JBGPIS010000008.1, on the reverse strand, counting down.
TCCTCGCTGCGCACGATCGCGATCGGCGGCTCGGCGGCGCCGAAGCACCTCCAGCTCGCCTACAAGAACCAGTTCGGCGTCGTCATGTCGCACGCGTGGGGCATGACGGAGATGACGCCCCTCGGGACGATCGGACGGCTCAAGAGCTACATGAGGGAGTGGTCGGAGGACGCGCAATACGAGGTGCGGGCGCGGGTGGGCTACCCGTCGGTCGGCGTGGACGCCCGCATCGTGGACGACGCCGGCAGGGAACTCTCGTGGGACGGCGTGAGCATGGGCGAGCTCCAGGTCCGCGGGCCCTGGGTCCTCGGCGCCTACTACGACAACCCCGAGTCCGCCGACCGCTTCACCCTGGACGGCTGGTTCAGGACCGGCGACGTCGCGACGATCGACGCCGAGGGCTACGTCCAGATCACCGATCGCACGAAGGACCTCATCAAGTCCGGGGGGGAGTGGATCTCGAGCGTGGACGTCGAGAACATGATCATGGCCCACCCGAAGGTCCTCGAGGCGGCGGTCATCGCGGTGCCGCACCCGAAGTGGGTCGAGCGGCCGCTCGCCTGCGTCGTCCCCAAGCCCGGCACGACGCTCGACCCCGCCGAGATCATCGACTTCCTCCGACCCCGCCTCGCCAAGTGGGCGCTGCCCGACGAGGTCCTGATCATCGAGGCGGTGCCGAAGACGAGCGTCGGCAAGTTCGACAAGAAGGCGCTCCGCGAGCGCTACAAGAGCCGGCCGCCCAAGCATGCGTGACTTCCGGCGCGCCGGGGCGCTGATCGTGGGCGGGCTCCTTTGGCTCCAGGCCGGCGGTGGCACGGGCACGTCGCGAGCCGTGGACCAGATCAACGCGATGAGCCGCGCGCCCGTGCCGGCGGTCGGGTCTCGCGCGGTCGTCCGGCCCGACACGGTCTGGGTGCCCGACCGCTGGATTCCAGCGCCGGCCACCAGCGGCGCCGCCCTCGTCCCGGGCCACTGGGAGCGGCGGATCGGAGACCACGAGTCCTACGCGCCGCCGCTCACCGGAGTCAACCCGGCCGACGGGAGCCTCACCGTCTACCCCGCCGGCCCGAGGCCGCCCGCGGGGGAGCGCCGCGAGCCTTGACCGGCCGGCGCACGCGAGTGGTATGATCCGCGGCCAAATGGCGTTCATCCGACGGTACCGGGTCGTCGTCGTCCTCCTGGCCCTCGGCGTTCTCGTCACCACCCTCGTCGCGCACCGGATCTGGAAGCAGCAGGCCGCCGCGGTCCCCCGGCGCCAGCTCGAGATCGTCGTCGGGGTCGCGAAGCCCCTGCGCAAGGACCTCGACGTGAAGCTCGCCTACACGGCGGACGTGCTCCCCTATCAGCAGGTCGCGATCTTTTCCAAGGTCAGCGGCTACATCAAGCGCCTCGGCGCCGACCTCGGCGACTTCGTCAGGAAGGACCAGCTCCTCGTGGAGATCGAGGCCCCGGAGCTCTCCGCCGCCGTCGAGCAGGCGCGCGCCGCCGTCGCGACGGCGGAAGCCAACATGAAGGTCGCCGAATCCACTCTCGAGTCCACCAAGGCCAACGCCGCCAACCAGGAAGCCAACCTCGCCCGCGCGCGCGCCGTCGCCAACAACGACACGCGGAACGCCCAGCGGCTCGAGGACCTCCACAGCCGCGGCCTCATCTCCGCGATGGACCGCGACAACTCGCAGACCAACGCCGAGTCCTCCCAGGCGGCGCTCGGCGCCGCCGAGGCCCAGCTCGCGGCCGCCCGGAGCCAGGTCGAGACGCAGCGGAGCCAGGTCGCGCTCGCCCTCTCGAACGTGGACGGCGCCCGCGCGTTCCTCAAGATCGCGCAGACGACGCTCGACAACACCCGCATCCTCGCGCCGTTCTCAGGCTACATCTCGGCGCGCAACCTCTATCCGGGCGCTGCCGTGAGCTCCCAGCAGGCGGGCACCTCGACCACGTCGGTGGGGATCCTGGTGCTCCAGGACATCGCGATGGTCAAGGTGCAGGTCGAGGTTCAGGAAAAGCACATCGGGCTCGTCCGGATCGGCTCCATCGCGCGCGTCTTCTCGGACGCGTACCCCGACCGCCTCTTCGAGGCGAAGGCGACGCGCATCGTCCACTCCCTCGACCCGCGGACGCGCACGCTCGGCGTCGAGATGGAGATCTCGAACGGGGAGCAGCTCCTCAAGCCCGGGATGTACGCGCGGGTCGAGCTGCTCATCGACCGCCATCCCGGCGCGATCCTGGTCCAGGGCGAGGCGGTCTCGAACGAGGGCGACACCCCGGTCGTCTACGTCGTCGCGAACGGCGTCGTCGGCAAGCGGACGATCACCACCGGCGTCGGCGAGGGCACCCTGGTCGAGGTCACGAAGGGGCTCACGGGCGATGAGCTGGTGATCGTCGAGGGCAAGGAGCTGGTGCGGGACGGCCAGAAGGTCCGCGCGGAGGTGAAGAAGTAGCATGTGGATGACGTTCCTCGCCCTGCGCAACGCCATCGCCATCCTGATGGCGGCGCTGGGCATCGCCATCATGGGCTTCGTCGCGCTGGGCCGGCTCCCCATCGACCTCTTCCCGAACATCAACCTGCCGATCATCAACATCGGCACCGTCTACACGGGCGCGGGCGTCCTCGACATCGAGAAGACGGTGACCTACCCGATCGAGAAGGCCGTCAGCGCCGTCAGCGACGTGAAGTTCGTCGAGTCCAAGTCCAGGCAGGGGCTCAGCACGGTGCGGCTCTGGATGAACTGGGGCGCCGACGTCAACAACGGCCAGAGCGAGGTGATCCAGCGGATCCAGCAGATCCTCAACTCGCTGCCGACGGGCATCAAGCAGCCGTTCATCGTGCGGTTCGACCTGTCGAACATCCCCGTCGCGCTCGTCACGGTCTCGGGCGGCGGGCTCGACGAGCGCCAGCTCTACGACCTCGCCTACAACACCGTCGAGCCCCAGCTCGAGCGCCTGGGCGGCGTCGCCTCGGCGTCGGTGGACGGGGGCAAGGTTCGCCAGATCACCGTGAACCTGAACCGCGACCAGCTCTACGCCAAGCGGCTGTCGGTCCTGGACGTCGTGAAGGCGGTCAACGAGGCGAACTTCCTTCTGCCCGCGGGCGACATCAAGATGGGCCGGCTGGACTACAACATCTACACGAACAACCAGTTCAAGCTCGTCCAGCCGATGGAGGACATCGTCATCCGCCGGGCCGGCACCCAGGAAACGTCGATCCACATCAAGGACCTCGGCCGCGTCGAGGACTCGGCAGAGACCCAGACGGCCGTCGTGCGGATCGACGGGCACCGCGGCGTCTTCATGCGGGTGAACAAGCAGCCGGGCGCCAACACGATCGCCGTCGTGAACCAGGTGCGGGAGGTCCTGCCCAAGGTCATCGGCGTGCCGCCGGGCGTGAAGGTCGGGATCACCCTCGACCAGTCCACCTACATCCGGCAGGCCATCCAGAGCCTCTGGCATGAGGCGCTCCAGGGCTCGGCCCTCGCGTTCCTCGTGATCCTGATCTTCCTCCGGTCGCTCACGTCCACGCTCATCATCTCGATCGCGATTCCGCTCTCGATCCTCCTGACGTTCATCTGCATGTACTTCCTGGGCCAGACGCTCAACGTCTTCACGCTGGGCGGGCTCGCGCTGGCCGTGGGCCGGCTGGTGGACGACTCGATCGTCGAGCTGGAGAACATCAACCGCCATCTCAACATCCCCGGCACGCCCCGGCGCAAGGCCGTCCTCGACGCCGCCCGCGAGGTGGCGATGCCGATCTTCTCGGCGACGATCACCACGATCATCGTGTTCGTCCCGACCGTGTTCCTCGAGGGCCAGATCAAGCTCCTCTTCATCCCGCTCACGTTCACGATCTCGATCTCGCTCTTCGCCTCGTTCCTGATCTCGCGGACGGTGACGCCGCTCCTGGCGCTCAAGGTGCTGCAGCCCGAGAAGCCCATCGACCCGGCGTCCCGGCGGCTCAAGGACCGGGTCTTCCGGCTCTCCCAGCGCTTCTTCGACGGCATGGAGACGCTCTACGAGCGGATCATCGAGTGGGCGCTCGGCCGCCGCCGCCTGGTGGTGGGTTCGGTCGCCGTGGCGTTCGTGGCGAGCCTCTTCCTGATCACGGCGCCGTCCTTCGGCCTCAAGCCGCTGATCGGCACGGAGTTCTTCCCGGCCTCGGACGAGGGCCAGCTCCGCGTGAACCTCAAGGCGCCGGTGGGCACGCGCATCGAGGAGACGGAGCGCATCGTGAAGGGCATGGAGGCGGTCATCCGGGCCAACACGCGCCCCGACGAGGTCGTCTCGATCGTCTCGAACATCGGCATCCCGCAGGGGCGCTCGGCCGTGTTCACGGCCAACACCGGTCCCCACAGCGCGACGATCCAGGTCTACCTCACGACGGCGGACAAGCGGAAGCGGAGCGACCGCGAGATCGTCAACGCGCTCCGGCCGAGGTTCGCGGGCCAGTTCCCCGGGACGACCTACCGGTTCATCGCCGGCGGGCTCGTCTCGCGCATCATCAACTTCGGCTCCGAGACGGCGATCGAGGTGGAGATGCTCGGCTACGACCTCGCGACCGCCGAGGCGCTCTCCCGCGAGATCGCGCGGATCATGCAGGCGACGGAGGGCGTGGCGGACGTCAACGTCAGCCGCGACGCGAACTACCCCCAGTTCGAGCTGACGATCGACCGCCAGAAGGCCGCCTCCGCCGGGATCTCGCAGCGCGATCTCGCCCAGGCCGCGCTCTTCTCGCTCAACTCGAACGCGAGCGTCAACCCCTCGATCTTCACCGACCCGCGCTCGGGCAACCAGTACAACCTGGTCGTGCAGCTGGACGAAGCCTACCGCCAGACGCCGGACGACCTCGCCCGTCTCTTCGTCACGGTGAACGACCGGCCGGTGCTGCTCTCGACGGTCGCCGAGATTTCGAAGTCCACGGGGCCCGTCGAGATCGAGCGCAAGTACCAGCAGCGCCTCGTGCGCATCTCCGCCAACGCCGTCGGGCGTGACCTCGGCTCGGTCTCGGAGGAGCTCGAGTCGAAGTTCCGCCAGCTTCCGCTGCCGGCCGGCTTCTCGATTCGCCTCGGCGGGCAGACCGAGCAGCAGCGCGAGTCGTTCTCGAGCCTCTACTTCACGTCGATCCTCGCGGTCATCCTCGTGTACATGGTCCTCGCGTCGCAGTTCAAGTCGCTCAAGGACCCGTTCACGATCATGTTCTCGGTGCCCATGGGGCTCATCGGGGTCTTCTGGGCCCTCTACCTCACGAACACGACGCTCTCCTCCACGTCGTTCATGGGCATCATCATGATGGTCGGCATCGTCGTCTCGAACGGCGTGCTGCTCGTCGAGTACATCAACGAGCGGCGCCGCCGCGGCGAGCCGCT
>JBGPIS010000007.1:0-21013 GCA_041484965.1 Methylomirabilia bacterium | reverse complement strand
GCCTCGGCCAGGGGATCCTCGATGTGCTTCTGGATCGTGCGCCGCAGCTGACGCGCGCCGTACGTCCGATCGTACCCCTTCTCCAGGAGCATCGCCTCGGCCGCTGGCGTGAGGACGAGCTCGATGCCTTTCTGGGTCAGCTGCTTGTTGATGCGGCCGACCATCAGGCGGATGATCTGCCTGATGTGGTCCATCGCCAGCGGGTGGAAGACGATGATGTCGTCGATCCGGTTGAGGAACTCCGGCCGGAAGGCGCGCTTGAGCTCCTCCAGCACTCGGTCCTTCATCTTCTCGTAGGACGACTCGTCGGACTCCTGCAGGAACCCGGGTGACACGCGCTTGCCGATCAGGCTCGTGCCCAGGTTGGACGTCATGATGAGGATCGTGTTCTTGAAGTCCACGACGTGCCCGAGCGAGTCGGTGAGCCGCCCGTCGTCGAGCACCTGGAGCATCATATTGAACACGTCGGGGTGCGCCTTCTCGATCTCGTCGAACAGCACCACGGAGTACGGCCGCCGCCGCACCTTCTCGGTGAGGAACCCGCCCTCCTCGTAGCCGACGTAGCCGGGCGGCGCGCCGAGCAGCCGCGAGACCGAGAACTTCTCCATGTACTCCGACATGTCCACCCGGATCAGCGCGTTCTCGTCGCCGAAGAGATACTCGGCGAGCACGCGCGCCAGTTCGGTCTTGCCCACCCCGGTCGGGCCGAGGAACACGAACGAGCCCACCGGGCGCTTGGCGTCCTTCAGGCCGGCGCGCGAGCGGCGGATCGCCCGCGAGACCGAGGCCACCGCGACGTCCTGACCGATGATCCGGCCGTGCAGGGCCTCCTCCATGCGCGCGAGCTTCGCGGACTCCTTCTCTTCGAGCTTCGAGAGCGGGATCCCCGTCCAGCGGGAGACGATGAACTCGATGTCCTCCTCCTCGACGGACTGGGTACCCTTCCCCTTGTTCTTCTCCCACTCGCGCTTGAGCTCTTCCTCGCGGTGGCGGAGGACCTTCTCCTTCTCGCGGAGCGAGGCCGCCTTCTCGAACTCCTGAGCCTCGAGGTACATGTCCTTCTCGCGGATGACCCGCGCGAGCTCCTTCTCGATCTCCTTGAGCTCGGCCGGCGGCGTGAGTGCCATGAGCCGCGTTCGCGACGACGCCTCGTCGATCACGTCGATCGCCTTGTCCGGCAGCTGCCGGTCCGTGATGTAGCGATCCGCAAGGTGCACGGCCGCCGAGATCGCCTGCTCGGTGATCTTGACGCGGTGGTGCGCCTCGTACTTGTGCCGGAGCCCGCGGATGATCTCGATGGCCTCGGGAACCGACGGCGCCTTGACGATGACCGGCTGGAACCGCCGCTCGAGCGCGCCGTCCCTCTCGATGTACTTGCGGTACTCGTCGAGGGTAGTCGCGCCGATCGTCTGGATCTCGCCGCGCGAGAGCGCGGGCTTGAGCATGTTCGAGGCGTCGATCGCACCCTCGGCCGCGCCCGCCCCGATGAGCGTGTGCAGCTCGTCGAGGAACAGGACCACGTTCTCCGCCTGGCGGATCTCCTTCATGACCGCCTTGAGCCGCTCCTCGAACTGGCCACGGTACTTGGTGCCCGCGACGAGCGCGCCCAGGTCGAGCTGCAGCAGCCGCTTGTTCGCGAGCACGTCGGGCACGTCGTGGCTGACGATCTTCTGCGCGAGTCCCTCGACGATGGCCGTCTTGCCCACGCCGGGCTCGCCGATCAGCACCGGGTTGTTCTTGGTGCGCCGGGCGAGGATCTGGATGACCCGCTCGATCTCCTGCTCCCGCCCGATGACCGGGTCGAGCTTGCTCTCGCGGGCGAGCTGCGTGAGGTCGCGGGCGAACTCGTCGAGGACCGGCGTCTGCGAGCGCTTCTTCGGTCGCGGATAGTACTGGTCGCCGAGGAGCGCCAGGGTCTCCTGCCGCACCTCGTCCAGCCGCGCCCCGAGCGATTCGAGGATCTTCGCCGCGATCGATTGGCCCTCTTTCATGAGGCCGAGGAGCAGGTGTTCGGTCCCGATGTAGTTGTGGCCGAGTTGGCGCGCCTCCTCGATGGAGAGCTCCAGCACGCGCTTGGCCTGCGGGGTGAACGGCACCTCACCGAACGTGAGCGTCTTGGGGAAGCCGGCCAGCGCGCGCTCGACCTCGGCCTTCACGGTCTCGAGCCGGAGCCCGAGACGCTGGAGGACGGCCGTGGCGATGCCCTCGCCGTCGCGGATCAGGCCGAGGAGGACGTGCTCCGTTCCGACGAAGTCGTGGCGGAAGCGGCCTGCTTCCTCCCGAGCCAGGATGATCACCCGTCGCGCCCGTTCAGTGAATCGTTCAAACACTGGCCTTGCCCCACCCCTTCCCCAGACCGCCGGACGGCAAATTTTCTTTCGACGACAGCTAGTTAGTGAGCTACGAGTTCAGTATAGCCCACGGGGGAAACGCCTGCTAGCCTTTTTCTGCGGGAACGACTAACTGCCCGAAAGCCCTATTCGATCTCGCGCGCCCTACCCTCGACGAGCCGGTAGCCGCGCTCGGCCTTGCGAGCGAGGTCGGGGTTATGGGTCGCCACGAGGAAGGCGATCCCGCGCTCGGCCTGCAGCCGAAGGAAGAGATCGTAGATGACTTCGCTCGTCTTGGGGTCGAGGTTGCCGGTAGGCTCGTCGGCCAGGATCAGCTTGGGGCCGTTGATCAGTGCCCGCGCGATCGCGACCCGCTGCTGTTCCCCGCCCGAGAGCTCGCCCGGACGGTGGCGGAGCCGGTCGCCGAGGCCCACCTCGACCAGCGCGGCCGCGGCCAGCTCGCGAGCCGTCTCCGTGGACTTCCGCAGCAGGAGCGCGGGGATCATGGTGTTCTCGAGCGCGCTCATCTCGCCGAGCAGGTTATAAAACTGGAACACGAACCCGACATCCTGCCGGCGGTAGCGCACGAGGCCTGCCTCGCCCCGGGCGAACAGGTCTTCGCCCTGGAAGAGGACGCGGCCGGCGCTCGGGCGGTCCAGCGCGCCGAGCACGTGGAGCAGCGTGGACTTGCCAACACCGGAGGCGCCGGCCAGCGCGACCATCTCCCCCGCCCGGATCACCACGCTCGCGCCGCGGAGCACGCGGACGACCTCAGGGCCCGTACGATACTCCTTCTCCAACTCCTCGCCGGCGAGAAGGACCGATGCCCTCATTCGTACCTCAGCACGTCCGCCGGCTCGAGCGCGCCGGCCCGCCGGGCGGGGATGATCGTCGCGAGGAACGAGAGGAACAGCGTGGCGCCGATGACCATCAAGCCGTCGCCTGCGGTGAGCTTCATCGGCAGATAGCTGATCTGGTAGACGTCGCTCGCGAGCCTGACGACCTTGTACGTGTTCTGCGCCCAGATGAGGCTGAGGCCGAGCGCGCTCCCGGCGATCGTGCCGCCGACCCCGATCGTCATTCCGACGGTGAGGAACACGACCGAGATGCTCCGGCTCGAGGCCCCCATCGCTTTCAGGATGCCGATCTCCTTGCGCTTCTCGGCGACGAGCAGAACGAGGTGGCCGATGATCGCGAACGCGGCGACGAGGACGATGATCGTCACGATCACGAAGAGGGCGAGCTTCTCCAGTTGGAGCGCCGCGAAGAGGCTCCGGTTCATGTCCATCCAGTCGCGCACCCAGTAGGGATAGCCGAGTTGCGTGGCCACCGCCCGCCCCACGCGCTTGGCGTCGAACGGGTCGGTGAGCTTCACTTCTATGCCGGTCGCGGCCGGGAGCCCCCCGAACTCACGCGCTGCCGGCAGCGCCAGGTACGCGAGCGAGGAGTCGAGCTCGTACATACCAAGCTCGACCGTCCCGGCAACCGTGTAGCGCCTCATCTTCGGCACCATCCCGACGGCGGTCAGCGCGCCTTCGGGCGAAATAACCGTGACCGCGTCCCCCGGCACCACGCCGAGCGCCCGCGCCAGCTCGCGCCCGAGCAGGATCCCTTGCTGTCCGTCGGCGAGCAGGTCGAGACTCCCACTCCTGAGCTGGCTGCGTACATCCTCGGCGACCGCCGGAGTCGCGAGGTCCACGCCGCGAATGAGCCCTCCGTGAGCGCCCCCGCCCGGCGTGGTGAACAGCGCCTGCTGGTGGACGAACGGTGTCGCCGAGCGAACCCCCGGGAGCCTCGCGATCCGCGCGGCGACGGCACCCGCGTCGCCGAGCCCGCCGCGTCCGCCCTGATAGACGAGGAGGTGTGGATTGGCGGCGATGATCTTGTCGCGAATCCCCTCCTGGAAACCCGTCATCGTCGCGAGCACGACGATCAGCGCGGCGACGCCGAGGAACACGCCGCCAACCCCGATCCACACGAAGAGTGACAGGTTTGCGCGCTGGCCCCGCGCGCGCAGGTACCGGAGCCCCATGAAGATCTCGAACGGGACTCCGCCCTTCACGGCACCTCGCCGCGGGCGGCCTCGCCCGTCCGGCCGCCCTCGGGCCGGAGGTGCGGGAAGAGGATGACCTCTCGGATGGACGGCTGGTCGGCGAACAGCATCACGAGCCGGTCGATGCCGATCCCCTCGCCCGCCGCAGGCGGCATGCCGAACTCGAGCGCGCGGACGTAATCCTCGTCGAGCCAGTGGGCCTCATCGTCACCCCGCGCGAGCAGCTGCGCCTGCTCGCGGAAGCGTGCGAGCTGGTCGATAGGGTCGTTGAGCTCGCTATAGGCGTTGGCCATCTCCCGGCGTCCGACGAAGAGCTCGAAGCGATCCACGAGCGCCGGGTTCTCGCGCTTGCGCTTGGCGAGCGGGGAGAGCTCGATCGGGAAGTCGGTCACGAATGTCGGCTGGACCAGCGTTGGCTCGACGAACTGCTCGAAGACTTCCTTCCAGAGCTTCCACGCCGGGACGCCCGGTCTGCGAATCCCCTTCGCCGCGGCGGCGCGTGCGAGGGCCGCGGTGTCGGTTTCCGGCGTCACGGGCATGGCGAGGGCGTCCGCGATGCCGCTGAAAAACGCGAGCCTCCGCCAGGGCGGCGTGAGATCGATCGCGTGCTCTCCCCATGTGAGCCTCAGCGTGCCGAGGACCGACTGGGCGAGCTCGACGAAGAGGGTCTCCGTGAGCTCCATGAGGTCGGTGTAATCGGCGTACGCCTGGTAGAACTCGAGCATCGTGAACTCGGGATTGTGTTGTGTCGAGACCCCCTCGTTCCGGAAGTTCCGGTTGACCTCGTAGACGCGCTCGAAGCCGCCGACGACGAGCCGCTTGAGGTAGAGCTCGGGCGCGATCCGGAGGTAGAGGTCCATGCCGAGCGCATTGTGGTGCGTCTTGAACGGCCGCGCGATGGCGCCGCCGGGGATCGGCTGCATCATCGGCGTCTCGACCTCGAGGAAGCCGCGGGCATCCAGGAAGCGACGGATCGCGGCGACGATTCGCGCGCGGAGGAGAAAGATCCGGCGGACGTCGTCGTTGACGATGAGATCCACGTAGCGCTGGCGGTAGCGCGTCTCGACGTCCTTCAACCCGTGCCACTTCTCTGGCAGTGGCCGAAGCGACTTCGCGAGGAAGGCGAACGCCTTGACGGCGACGGTCAGCTCCCCGGTCCGCGTGCGAAACACCTCGCCCGTGACTCCGATGAAGTCGCCCAGGTCGAGGTCGGTGAAGCGCGCGTAATCGTCGCCGAGCTGGTCGGCACGCGCGTAGAGCTGGATCCGGCCCGTGTAGTCCATGAGGTGGGCGAAGCACGACTTGCCGTGGTGGCGGAGGGCCACGACCCGCCCGGCGAGGCTCACGGGCTCGAGCCCCTCCAGCTCCTCGGGCCCCGCGGCCTGGAGGCGCTCGGCGAGCGGCCGGGCCCAGTGGGTCACCGGGAAGCGTCCGCCGAAGGGGTCGATCCCCTGCGCCCGGAGCGAGTCGAGCTTCTCATGTCGCTGGCGGATCAGCTCGCTGCCATCGTCTTTACTCACAGGCTCGCCTCGCCTGCGGCTGCGGCTCGCACTGCCACCATTACGCCTGCTCCCCCGGCGACCAGAGGAGGTAGGCCTTGATCAGCGCGTCGAGGTCGCCGTCCATCACGCCCTCGACGTTGCCGATCTCGAGCCCCGTGCGGTGGTCTTTGACGAGCTGGTAGGGATGGAACGTGTACGAACGGATCTGGCTGCCGAAGGCGATCCCCTTCTTCTTGCCCGTGAGCTCGGCCAGCTCCTCGCGCTGCCTCTTCTCGGCGATCTCGTAGAGCCGCGCCTTCAGGATGCGCATGGCCGTGTCGCGGTTCCGAAGCTGCGACCGTTCGTTCTGGCACTGGACGACGATCCCCGTCGGTAGGTGCGTGACGCGGACCGCCGAGTCGGCGGTGTTGACACCCTGCCCGCCGGGCCCTGAGGACCGGAACACGTCCACGCGGAGCTCGTCCTCGCGCACGTTCACCTCGACGTCATCGACCTCGGGGACGACGGCTACGGACGCGAAGCTCGTCTGGCGCCGCCGCGAGGCGTCGAACGGCGAGATTCGGACGAGCCGGTGGACGCCGGTTTCGCCGCGGAGATAGCCGTAGACATAGTCTCCCGTGATCTCGACGGTTGCCGACTTGATCCCGGCCTCGTCGCCCGGCAGAAGATCCACCACCTCGGCCTTGAGGCCCGCGCGCTCGCACCAGCGGAGGTACATGCGAAGCAGCATCTGGGCCCAGTCTTGGGACTCGGTGCCGCCGGCCCCCGGGTGGATCGAGAGGACCGCCGCTTTCGCGTCGTGCGGGCCCGAGAGCATGATCCCCAGCCCGAACTCGTCGACCTCGGCCCGGAGGTGCGCGACGCCCGCGGCGATCTCGGCGTCGAGGCTCCCGTCGCCCGCTTCGGCGGCCAACTCGAGCAGGACGCCGAGATCCTCGGCCCGCGTCACGAGCTCCTTCACGCGGGTCGCGGCGCGCGAGAGCTCCGTGCGCTCCCGGATCACCTCCTGGGCGCGCCGGTTGTCCTCCCAGAACGACGGCGACGCCATCTCGGCCTCGAGGGCGGCGAGGCGCTGCTCCTTGGCCGGAACGTCAAAGATGCCCCCGGAGCTCGTTGACCCGCGTGGCGAGGTCGGCGACGTCGCGCTTGAGCTCGCCGAGCATTACACGCTCCGCGCGCGGGCGGCGGCCGCGAGCGTGCCCCCGGAGACCACGAGGGCCAGGTACGCGAGCCACTCGCCGAAGCGCGTGTAGAGCGTCAGGCCCTCGCGCAGCGGGACCGGCTCCGACGCGGTGTCCCGGTGGAAGAGCGTCAGGCGGCGCAAGATCTGGCCGCTCGGCGCGATGACGGCCGACACCCCGGTATTCGCCGCGCGAACCACCGCGGTCCGGTGCTCCACCGCCCGGAACGGATACATGGCGAGGTGCTGCCACGGGCCGTCCGTCCCGCCGAACCACGCATCGTTCGTCATGTTCACCATCAGACGCGCTCCACCTCTCACGAACTCGCGCACCAGCTCTGGGAAAATCCCCTCGTAACAGATTACGACACCGAACGGGGCTGGCGGACCCGGGAATACCACCGTGCTGGCCCCGGGCTCGAGCTCGGCGATGAACTCGGCCCAGGCTCTCACGAACCCGATCACTCCCGACAGCGGCACGAACTCCCCGAACGGAACCAGATGGATCTTATCATAGCCCCGTACGATCCCACGTTCGGTGAGAAGAAACACGCTGTTATGAAATATCTTCGGAGACTTTTCATCAGCATCGACGGAGCCGACCAAGAGAGGCACCCCGAGCTCCCGGGAAAGGCTCGTCAGCTCGGCCAGCAGACGGGGGTCCCGCCGGAGGATGGTCGGCACCGAGGTCTCGGGCCAGACGATCAGCTCGGGGCGCTCGGTCGCGGCCCGCCGCGTGAGCGAGGTGGCGATCCCGATTGTCGTCGCCGCGTGACCGGGATCCCATTTGAGCGGCTGAGCGATCGAGGGCTGGATCACCGCGACCCGAGCCGCTGCCGGGCGCGGCGGCTCGCCGAGCCTGGCGAACCCGAAGAGGAGCGTGGCGCCGACGAGGACGAGCGCCGCGCCCGCGCCCGAGAGCGCCCGGCGCCACGGCAGCACGAGGCACCCCGCCACGGCGGCGTTCACGCTGAGGACGACGAACGAGACCGCGTGGACACCGCCGAGCTCGGCGATCTGGATGACGGGCAATCGCAGGTACTGCGAATAGCCGAGCGTACCCCACGGAAAGCCGCCCATGAGCCGCCCGCGCACCCATTCCCCCGCGACCCAGAGAAACGGCGCGGCGACGAGGGCCCAGGTCGGCGAGCGCCGGCGGCCGACCCAGGAGAGGGCCGCGGCGAAGAGGCCGACGTAGAGCCCGCAGTACGCGGCGAGCGCCCCGATCGGCGCCCAGGTGAGGGGCCACTGGATCGCGCTGTAGACCCGGAACGTGAAGTCGAGCCAGCGCAGGAGCACGAGGAAGAAGACCGCGCCGTAGAGCCACCCCCATCCGAGCGCGGCGCGCGGCGCATGGGCGAGCGCCGTCACGATGACCGGCGCCACGACAAGCCAGGCCACGCCCTCCCAGTCCGTCCGCGGGAATGCGAGGGCCAAGCCGAGCGCGCTGGCCCCGAGGAGCGCGGCCAGCGCCAGACGCTCGCGCAAAACTCGCCGTCGAATCAGGAGCCCCAAGAGAGTCGATCAGACAGGAGCCGGGGCAGCCCCGCCGCGAGGATCTTCTTCTGCGCAGTGCCGATATCGTACGGGACCCGCCGGATCGCAACCGATCCCCGCTCGACGTCCCAGAGCGCGTACGCGGCGCGCGGGTCGCGGTCGCGCGGCTGCCCGACGCTCCCGACGTTCACGAGGTAACGGCGCCCGTGCTCCAGGCCCGCCTGGACCGTCCCCTGGAGATACTCGGGTCCGGACGAGCCAAGCGACCACACGCCGGGCACGTGCGAATGGCCCACGAAGCAGAGGCGAGTTGCGAAGGCGCCGAACGCGTCGAAGCCGTCCTCCGCCGTGATCAGGTAGTCCCATTCGTCCGGCTGCCGCGGGGAGGCGTGGACCAGCGTCGCGTCGCCCACCTCGGCCACGAGCGGCAGCGCCGCGAGGAAGCCCAGATGGTCCCGATCGAGGCGTTCGCGCGTCCACTCCGCCGCCGCCCGAGCGTGGGCGTTGAACCAGTCGAGGTCGAGGAGCCCCGCGACACCGTGCTCGTGATTGCCGGCGGTCACGGCCTGCGAGCGCTCGGCGACCAGCTCGACGCACGCGACGGGATCGGCGCCGTACCCGACGACGTCGCCCAGGCAGAGCAGCGAGTCGGCCCGGGAGGCCGCGTCGGCCAGGACAGCTTCGAGCGCTTCGAGGTTGCCGTGGATGTCGGACAGGACCGCGTACCGCATGGGCGCGACTCAGGCCGTCGGGCGGGCGTCTTTATGAATCCGGTCGAGGACGCCGTTGATGAACCGGCTCGATTCCTTGGTGCCGAACTTCTTCGCGATCTCGATCGCCTCGTTGATGACCACCTTGGGCGGCACCACTACGCTCCACAGGAGCTCGTAGACTCCCAGGCGCAGGATGTTCCGGTCGACCACGGCCATGCGCGCCAGGTCCCAGTGTTCCGCGCACTGCTCGATCATCTGGTCGATCTTGGCCTGATTCCCCTTCGTGCCGCGGACCAGCGACTCCGAGAACGCCCGGGCCCCGTCGCCGAGCGGATGGCGCGCCCAAAATTCCTTCTCGCGCGGCGCGGGATCATCCTCGCCGTTGAGATCCAATTCGTAGAGGAACTGGAGCGCGGTCTCGCGGGCCTTCCGCCGCTTGCCCATACCCCTACCTGGTGTCGCGGGGGCCGCGAGGCCGCGACAGTCGCGTGGGACCCGACAGAGGCGCGCGGGGCTCCGCTCGCGCGGACTTTGCGCCGGGCACGGGGCTCCGACCCGCCCGATCCTGGCGCACGTTGTGAACCCACTCGGCCATGCACAGCGCGGCCTCCGCAGCCTCCTCGCCGCGATTGCCGACCTGACCGCCCGCCCGGTCCCACGCCTGCTCCTCGCTGAGCGCCGTGATGACGCCGAACGTCGCGGGAACGCCCGTGGCAAGGGCGACCTCGCGGATGCCCGCGGCCGCTTCGCGCGCGACGTGCTCGAAGTGTGGCGTCTGCCCGCGGATCACCACACCGACACAGACGATGCCCGCATAGCGCCCGGTGCGGGCCAGGAGCGCGGCCGCCTGAGGCAGCTCGAACGAGCCCGGGACCCAGTGCACCTCCACGGCGTCGGCGCCGAGCCCCGCGCCGCGAAAGGCGGCCTGAGCGCCGCTGACGAGCCGCTGGGTGATACGCTCATTGAAGCGCGCCGCGACGACCGCGAAGCGCCGTGAGCGCTGGGCCGGGCGCGTGCGGCGCAGTTTCGGCGCGCGGCCGGCCATCTCAGTCGGGCAGCGAGGAAAGCAGGTGCCCGAGCTTGTCGCGCTTCGTACTCAGGTACTTCCGGTTCGCCGCGGTCGGCGGGATCTCGATCGGTACACGCTCGGCGATGTGCAGACCGTAGCCCTCGAGGCCGACGATCTTCTTCGGGTTGTTGGTCAGGAGCCGGAGATTCCGGACGCCGAGGTCCACGAGGATCTGGGCGCCGATCCCGTAGTCGCGCAGATCGGCCTTGAAACCGAGCGCCGCGTTGGCCTCGACCGTGTCCTTGCCCGTGTCTTGCAGTTCGTAGGCGCGCATCTTGTTGAGGAGGCCGATCCCCCGCCCTTCCTGGCGCATGTACACGAACACGCCGCGCCCCTCGGACTGGATGATCGCCAGCGCCTTCTGGAGCTGGAGCCCGCAGTCGCACCGCTGGGAGTGGAAGACGTCGCCGGTCAGGCATTCGGAGTGCACCCGGACGAGCACCGGCGCGTCACCCACCACCTGCCCCATGACGAGCGCCAGCGGCACGCGGCTGTCGACCGTCGTGTCGTAAGCGATTGCCGTGAAGTCGCCGAACTCGGTCGGGAGCTTGGTCGTCGTGATCCGCCGGACGAGCTTCTCCTTCACGATCCGGTATTCGATCAGGTCCTTGATCGTGATCATCTTGAGCCCGTGCACCTGGGCAAGCTCCACGAGCTGCGGCAGGCGCGCCATCCCGCCGTCCTCGTCGAGAACCTCGCAGATGACGCCCGCGGGAGAGCATCCGGCGAGCCGCGCGAGGTCGATCGCGGCCTCGGTGTGCCCCGCGCGACGGAGCACGCCGCCCGGCATCGCGCGGAGCGGCAGGACGTGGCCGGGGCGCGTGAGGTCCTCGGCGCGCATCTGCGGATCGACGAGCGTGCGGATCGTGACGGCCCGGTCGTAGGCGGAGGTTCCCGTGGTCACGCCGCGCCGCGCGTCCACAGTGACGGTGAAGGCGGTGCCCATCGGCGCCGTGTTGTCGGAGACCATCATGGAGATCTTCAGCTCGTCCAGCCGCTCCCCCGTCAGCGGCGCACAGATGAGGCCGCGGCCGTGCTTCGCCATGAAGTTGACCGCTTCGGGAGTTACCCGGTCGGCGGCCATCACGAGGTCGCCCTCGTTCTCGCGGTCCTCGTCGTCGACCACGATGAGGACCCGCCCCTGGCGGATCTCCTCGATGGCCTGCTCGACCTTCGAAAAGACGGTCATATCGCCCCCCTGAGCGCCAGCGATCGGACCAGGTACTTGCCGATCACGTCGGCCTCGATGTTCAACCGCTGTCCCGGCTTGAGCCAGCCGAGCGTCGTCGCCGCCAGCGTGTGCGGGATCAGCATTACCTCGAAGGCGAGGTCGCCGAGCCCGGCCACCGTGAGGCTCACCCCGTCGAGCGTCACCGACCCCTGGGGGATCAGGAGCGGCTCGAGCTCCCGGCTCGGCAGGGCGACGCGCACCCGCGTGGTCGATTCTACACGCGTTGTCTCTTCCACGGTCCCGACTCCGTCGACGTGGCCCAGGACCAGGTGGCCCCCCAGCGCCCCACCGAAACGGAGCGGCCGCTCGAGGTTGACCGGATCACCGGAGCCAAGGCGGCCGAGCGTCGTCCGGGACAGCGTCTCGGGCCCGAGTTCGAACACGAACCCGTCCGGGCGGCACTCGACGACGGTCAGGCAGACCCCGCTCACCGCGACGCTGGCGCCGATCTCCGAGCCCTCGAGCGTCACGGAGGCCCGCACGTCGAGGCGCGCGACCTTGCCCGAGCGGCTCGACGCCCTGATCTCGCCCATCTCCTGGACGATCCCGGTGAACACCTCAGGCGTCTCGCTCGTCGCGGAGCACGTCCGCTTCGACCAGGACATCGTCTCCCAGCCCGGTCACCGCGAGCGGTCCGAGCCGGACCGCATTCTTGAGCTCGCGGCCCTCGCCGTCCACCGCCGTGGGGGCGCGGCGTCCGCCCAGGAGAAGCGGCGCAACGAAGAGCGCCACGCGGTCCACGAGCCCTGCGTCCAAAAACGCCGCGTGGATCTCGCCGCCGCCTTCCACGAGGACGCCTCGCACCTCGCGCGCCAATAGCTCACGGAGCAGCGCGCCGAGATTCACGCGCCCGTCGCGCGTCGGACACCGCACGATCGTTGCGCCCCTCGCGGCGAGGCGCTCGACGCGATCCGCCGGGGCTCCCTCGCCAACGGCGACCAGAGCGCGCCCTGGATCACCCGCCCCGATGAAGCGCGCCTCGGGCGGGGTCCGTCCGGAGCTATCGAGCGCCACGCGGTAGGGCTCCCGCGGCCAGGGACGGTCGAGCCTCACCGTGAGCGCGGGATCGTCGCGGAGCACCGTGCCGATGCCGACCACGATCGCGTCGGCCTCGCTCCTGAGCCGGTGGGCGTACGCCCGGGCGCGCTCACTCGTGATCCACCGCGAGTTTCCCGCGCTGTCGGCGATCTTCCCGTCGAGCGTCATGGCCGCTTTGAGCGTCACGTGTGGCCGCCGCTCCTTCATCGCGGTGAGGAACGCGCGGTTCTGGCGCGCCGCCTCCTCAGCGAGCAGGCCCGCGACAACCTCGAGCCCCGCCTCCCTCAGGATCCCGAAGCCGCGCCCTAGCACGAGCGGGTTGGGATCCGGCAGCGACGCGACGACTCGCGCGATCCCCGCTCGGACGATGGCGGGCGCGCAGGGCGGCGTCCGCCCCTGATGGGCGCAAGGCTCGAGCGTGAGGTAGAGCGTCGCGCCCCTCGCGCGCGCTCCGGCCGCCGCGAGGGCCTCGACCTCGGCGTGCGCGCCCCCCGCGACGAGATGCGCGCCCTCCCCGACGACCTCGCCTGACGCCGACACCACGACCGCGCCGACCATCGGGTTCGGCGACGTGAGGCCGCGCCCGCGCTCGGCCAGCTCGAGCGCGCGCCGCATGAACCGCTCGTCGCCCGTGGTCATTCGGCCGGCACCAGCGCGTCCACGAACGACTCGGCGTCGAACGGCTGGAGATCCTCCACACGTTCGCCGACGCCGATCAGCTTGATCGGGATCCTCAGTTCGCGGACGATCCGGACGACGATCCCGCCCTTCGCGGTGCCGTCGAGCTTCGTGAGCGCGACACCGGTCAGTCCGACGGCCTCGTGGAACATGCGCGCCTGGGCCAACCCGTTCTGCCCGGTCGGCGCGTCGAGGACCATCAGCGACTCGTGCGGCGCGCCCGGGAGCTGGCGTTCGATGACGCGCTTGAGCTTGGCGAGCTCGTCCATCAGGTTGGTCTTCGTATGCAGCCGTCCCGCCGTGTCGATGATGAGCGCATCCACGCCGCGCGCCGTCGCCGACTTCACGGCGTCGAACACGACCGCCGCGGGGTCCGACCCGGCCGCCTGGTGGACTACCTCGACGCCGATCCGCTCGCCCCAGCGCTGGAGCTGCTCGATCGCCGCCGCGCGAAAGGTGTCGGCCGCGCCGAGCAGCACGCGCCTGCCCTCCCCCTTGAGCGCCGCGGCAAGCTTCGCCGCGGTCGTCGTCTTGCCCGAGCCGTTCACACCGAGCATCAGGACCACCGTGGGGCGGTGATCGAGGTTGAGCGCCTGGGCGGCGGGGGCCAGCACGTCGATGAGGAAGCGGCGGAAGAGCGGGCGCAGCTCGGCGGCGCGCGTCACGGTGCCGAACATGGCTTCCTCGCGCGCGCGGTGCGTGAAGTCCGCGGCGAGCGTGGCTCCGAGATCGGCCGCGATCAGGAGCTCCTCGAGCTCCTCGTAGAGCGCCTCGTCGATCGGCCGCTCCGGCTCGAGCACCGCCGCCAGGCCGCCCGCCAGATATTCCTGCGAGCGGCGGAGGCCGTCGCGGAGACGCTCCCCCAAGCCCGAGAGGAACTTCACGGCGCAGCCGACGGCAGGATGAGCCGCTCGATCACGGCGCCGCTCGCACCGAGACGCGGAACGGGCCGGCCGTTCAGCTCGAGCGCGACACCGCCCGCATTGCCGATCGACAGCACGAAGGGACGATTCGACACCCATTCCCGCGTCTCGCCGGCCGGAATGTTCTCCTCGCTCGTGCGTCCGTCTTCGGTGCGCACGCGCATCCACGTGAGCTCCGAGGTGCGAGCGACGAGCCGATACGGCGAGCTCTGGCCGACGATCCGTGGCGGGCCTTCGGCGCCCGGCGCAGGCGAGGGAGCCGTGGCGGCGGGCCCGGGACGGGCAGCAACCTCGGAGGCCGGGGGCACCTGAGCCGGCGCCACGGCCTTCGGCGCCGACGGGAGCGCCAGCTTGGGCTCGGCCGCCGGCGGGGCGGCGCCCCCGTCACCACGGGGCTCGCGAACGGGCTGAAGCCAGAGCGTCACGACGAAGAGGGCCACGCCCAGGATCACGAGCATCACGAAGCCCGCGAGGACCGCGCTGCGGCTCCGGCTCTCGGTCTCGCGGCGCTTCGCACCTTCGCTAGGGGGCGCCGCTGTCACCTGGGAAGGCCGGGCCTGGCCGGCTGTCTTCCCGCCCTCAGCGCCCTCGTCGGCGCGCCGCTCCCAGAGGGTCAGCGCCTCGTCAGGCGGCACAGCGAGGGCCTGGCAGTAGGCCCGGATGAAGCCCTTGGTGAACACCGGCGCGGGGAGGGCCACGAGATCGTCGCTCTCGAGCGCCTCGAGGTAGCTGTGCATGACCCGGGTGGAGCGGGCGATCTCCTCGAGGGACACCCCCCGCTGCGTACGAAGCTCGCGGAGATAAGAGCCAACGGACGACATGGCTGCGCCGTAGCCGAGTGTAGACTATTTTGCCAGCTTCTTCACCTACTTACTGAGCGTTCAGGTTGACCGAGACGAGCTTCGAGAGTCCAGGCTCCTCCATGGTAACGCCGTAGAGCACATCGGCGGCCTCCATGGTCTTGCGGTTGTGCGTGATGACCACGAACTGGGTCTGGCTCGTGAGCTCCCTGAGCACCCGGAGGAAGCGGTGGATGTTGGCGTCGTCGAGCGGCGCGTCCACCTCGTCGAGAACGCAGAACGGGCTGGGCCGGAAATAGAAGATCGCGAAGAGCAGTGCCAAGCCCGTGAGCGCGCGCTCGCCGCCCGAGAGCAGCGTCACCGACTGCAGGCGCTTGCCGCGGGGCTGGGCCATGAGCTCGACGCCCGTGTCCAGCGGGTCGCCGCCCTCCTCGGCTTCGACGAGTCGGAGCTCGGCGCGCCCGCCCTCGAATAGCCGCTCGAAGATCCCGCCGAAGTGGCGGTTGATCTCCTCGAAGGCCTGGGTGAAGCGCTCCTGGGCGCTCCGGGTCATCCCGCGGAGCGCTTTGTCGAGGTCCTTGATCGAGCCGACGAGGTCGTCGTGCTGCGTCCGGAGAAAGGTCAGGCGCTCGTCGAGCTCGCGATATTCGTCGTCGGCGACGAGGTTCACGGGGCCGATGGCCACCAGCCTGGCCTCGAGCTCGGCGACGCGCTCGCCGACGCCCTCGAGGTCGCGCGCGGGGTCGTGCGCGGCGCGCAGGCCTCCCTCGTCCACGCCGTAGACCCGGAACGCCTCTTGCCCGAGCTCCTCGCGCCTCACGCGGCACTCGGTCGCGGCGAGATCGATCTCGTGGATCCGCGAAATGAGCCGCCCGAGCTCGCTCTCGACCGCGCCGATCTCGGCCTCGATCGCCCGGGCCTCGGTGGCAAGCCCCTCGTGGTGCTCGTCCGCCTGGCGCGTCTCGGTTTCGATCCGGTCGCGGTCCGCAGCGACCCCGCGTGCGCTCAGGTCGGTTCGCTCACGCTCCTCGGCGAGCCAGGCACGTCGATCGTGAAGTTGCCCCTGACGCTGGCAGGCCTGCGCTCCCCGCTCCATGAGGTCGCGCTCGATCTCGGCGAACCGCTCCCGCTCGCGGCCGAGCGCCTCGACCCGCTCCGTTGCGGCGGCGAGATCCACGCGGCAGGTCGTCAGCTCGGTGACCAGCGTCGCCTCCCGAGTCTGGGCGTGCTCGATCGCCTCGCGGGCGCGTGCCATCGCCGACTCGTGGCCCGCTTCGGCTTCCCGCGCGAGGCTCAAGCGCTGCTCGAGCCGCCCGAGGGTCGCCGTGGTCTCCTCGCTTTCGAGCGCCACCTGGCGCGCCTCGGTCCGGATCGTCTCCAGATGGCGGTGGACCCGTTCGTGCTCGCGCGCGGACTGCTCAAGGTCCTTCTCGCCGGCGAGCCGCTCCGCCTGGCGCGCGTTGAGCGTCTGGTCGAGACGCGAGATGCGCTCACGCACGCTCGCGACCTCGGCGGCAAGGGCGGCGACCGTCGCCTGCGCCCGGTCCACCACGGCCATGAGGCGCCGCGCGTCTTCCTCGAGCTCGCGAAGCTGCCGCTTCCGCGCGAGGAGCGAGTGCTGGACGTCCGAGGCCAGTGCTTCGCCGCCGCCGTGGAGTCGGCCGGTCGGCCCCAAGACCTCGCCTGCCGGCGTGACGTACGTGGCGACGACGCCGTTCCGCCGCCAGAGGGCCTCGGCCTGGTCGAGGTGATCGGCGATCGCGACCTGGCCGAGGAGGTGATGGACGAGGGGCAGGTTCGAGGCGCTCACGCTTCGCGCGACCCAGCGTGCGCCGTTCTCGTCGCGCGGCACGTCCGCCGGCAACGGCAGATGATCGAGCGGCAGGAACGTCGCCGCCCCGAGCGCGCGTGCCTGGAGGTACGCGACGGCCGCACGGGCGTGCTCGAAGCGCTCGACGACGACCCACTGCAGGCGCTCGCCCAGTGCCGCCTCGATCGCGCGTTCCATTCCCGATGGAACTTCAAGGAGGTCCGCGACCGTGCCGACCACGCCCGCGAGCCCGCTCGCCCGTCCCTCTGCGAAGACCGCGCGGACTCCGGCGCCGTAGCCCTCGCGCGCCCGCTCGAGCTCCGCCAGCGCCTCGAAGCGCGACCGGCGCGCCGCCAACGTGACTCGCGCGGTGGCGAACTCGCTCTCGGCTTCACCGAGGCGGCGTTCGGACGCGTCGAGGAGCGCGCCGGATTCTCCGCGCTCGCTCTCGACCGAGCCGAGCTCGGCCTGGGCGCGGTCGCGCGCGGCCTCGAGCACGGCCCGCTGGGTCACGAGCCGCTCCGCCTCGGCCTCGGCCTGGGCAAGCTCGTGGGCAAGCCGCTCGGCGCGGCGGCGGAGCTGGACCTCGCGCTCGCGCAGCTCGCCCGCCTCGCGCATGAGGTCCACGCGCTCGGCGGCGAGCCGCGCCTGCTCGAGCCTCAGCGCCTCGGCGCGATCGCGCTCGCCGCCCAGCACGGCGCGGTGGCGCTCGATCGCCGCGGCGAGCGCGTCCGCCGTGCGCGTCCGCTCCTCAGCCTGGCGCGTCGCCTCCGCGAGCGCCACCTGGCCGGTCCCACGCTCGGCGGCCAACGCCTCGCGGCGCTCGGCGATGACGCGCAGCTCCTCGTCGAGCCGGACCGCCTCGTCGCCGAGTTCCCGGAGCTGGACGCCCATCTGCTCGCGCCGCTCGAGGAGCCGTTCGAGCTCCCCCTGCACCTTCTGCACCGACTGGCGCAGGTCCGAGAGCCGGTGGTCGCTCGTCTGTAGGATTTCCCGCTGCTGGGCCTCGCGGACCGCGAGTGCCGTGCTCCGCGTCCGAAGCCCCTGCTCCTCGTCGCGGC
Organism: Methylomirabilia bacterium; assembly: GCA_041484965.1. Taxonomy (GTDB): domain Bacteria; phylum Methylomirabilota; class Methylomirabilia; order Rokubacteriales; family CSP1-6; genus JBGPIS01. The sequence goes on along the minus strand of JBGPIS010000007.1, from coordinate 3,128 downwards.
GCCGCGCCACCTCGCCGCCCAGGCGCTCGCCCTCGGCGACACGCGCCATATAGTCGGCGGTCATGAGCGCGAGCGAGAGGTCACGCTTCTCGGTCTGGAGGGCCTTGTACTGCTGCGCCTTCTTCGCCTGGCGCTCGAGCGAGCCGAGCTGGCGTTTGACCTCGTCCATGACGTCGCGCACGCGCACGAGGTTCTGGCGGGCCGCATCGAGCTTGCCCTGCGTCTCGTTGCGCTGCTGCTTGTAGCGCGCGATGCCCGCCGCCTCCTCGATGAACACCCGGCGCTCGTGGGGCTTCGCGGTCAGGACGTGGTTGAGCTTGTCCTGGTCCATCACCGAGTAGGCGCGCGGATTGGCGCCGGTGCCCGCGAAGAGATCGAGGATGTCACGCAGGCGCGAGAGGCTGCGGTTGAGGAAGTACTCACTCTCCCCCGTGCGATAGAGCCGGCGGCTCACCGCCACCTCGGTCCACGGCACGTCGAGTACGCCGTCGTTCGAGAAGCTGAGCTCGACATCGGCGAGCCCGACCGGCTTTCGCGACGCGGAGCCGTGGAAGATCAGGTCCTCCATCCGGTGGCCGCGGAGGGACTTCGCGCTCTGCTCGCCGAGGGCCCAGCGGACCGCTTCGGAGATGTTGCTCTTGCCGCAGCCGTTGGGTCCGACGATGCCAGTGATCCCCGGCAGGACTCTCACGACGGTCTTCTCGCCGAACGACTTGAAGCCGTGGAGCGTGATGGACTCAAGGCGCATAGGTTTTTCTAACACGGACGACCCATTGCGGCCAAAGAATTTGCACCAGCGGTGGTGGACGTCCAGCGCCCCGGGCCCCAGATCTTGACGCCCGGCGGACGGGCGTCAACCCTGCAGATAATGGCATTTCTTGTACTTCTTGCCGGACCCGCAGTAGCAGGGATCGTTCCGCCCGATCTTCTCCCCGGTCGGCGTCCGCGCCGACGTCTGAGCCCGCGGCGCCGGAGCCGCCCCGCCGCCGCGCTCTCCCGGCAGCTCGCCGCGGGACTCTCGCGCGTCGGCCCACGCGGTCACCGCCGGCAGCTCGACCGGTCCGTTTCGGACGATCTGGACCTTGAACAGGCGCTCGACGACGGCAGCCTTCACCCGCTCGACCATGTCCTGGAAGAGGTCGAACGCCTCCTTCTTGTACTCGGTGAGCGGGTCGCGCTGGCCGTAGCCGCGCAACCCGATCCCCTCCTTCAGGTGGTCGATGGAGAGCAGGTGGTCCTTCCACTGCGCGTCGATGACGATCAGCATCTCGTGGCGCTCGAGCGCGCGCAGGAGCTCGGCCCCGAGCTCGCGCTCGCGCTCGGCGTAGCGGTCGCGGACCGCCGCGATGACGAGCTCGTCGAGCCCGTCCCGGGAGGCGATCTCCGCGAACCGTGCGGGCGGGACCCTCGCGTCGTACTGGCGATGGAGCGCCTCGGTGAGGCCGGCGAGGTCCCAGTCCTCCGGGTGCGCGTCGCGCGCGGCGTAGGCGTCGAGCGTGACGGGCGCGAGGTCGTCCATCCACTCGGCGATCGTGTCCGCCTGGCTCTCGCCGTCGAGGATCTCGCGCCGCATCCCGTAGATGATCTCGCGCTGCTTGTTCATCACGTCGTCGTACTCGAGCAGGTGCTTTCGGATCTCGTAGTTGTGCGTTTCGACGCGCTTCTGCGCAGTGGCGATCGCACGCGTCACGAGCTTGTGCTCGATCGGCTCGCCCTCCTCCATGCCGAGCCGCTCCATGATCTTCTGGACGCGGTGCGAGCCGAAGATCCGGAGCAGGTCGTCCTCGAGCGAGAGGTAGAAGCGCGAGGAGCCCGGGTCGCCCTGGCGGCCGGAGCGGCCGCGAAGCTGGTTGTCCACCCGCCGCGCCTCGTGGCGCTCCGTGCCGACGATGTGGAGGCCGCCGAGCCCCACCACACTCCCGTGCTCCGGCTCCGTGACCTGCCGCGCCTCCTCGAACGCCGTCGCGCGCGCCGCCGCCGGCGCCGTGGCCGGGTCCAGCCCCCTCTTCCTGAGGATCTCCTTCGACAGGAAGTCGGGGTTACCGCCCAGGAGGATATCGGTGCCACGGCCGGCCATGTTCGTGGCGATCGTCACGGAGCCCTCGCGGCCGGCCTGAGCGACGATCTCGGCCTCGCGGTCGTGGTACTTGGCGTTCAGCACCTCGTGGCGGACCCCGCGCTTCTTCAGGAGCTTTGAGAGCTGCTCCGACTTCTCGATCGACACGGTCCCGACAAGGACGGGCTGGCCCTTCGTGTTGCGCTCGATGATGTCCTCGACGACCGCGTTGAACTTCTCGCGCTCGGTCTTATAGACGACGTCCGGCTGGTTGCTCCGGATCAGCGGGCGGTTCGTCGGGACGACCGTGACGTCGAGCTTGTAGATCTTCGCGAACTCCTCCGCTTCCGTCTCCGCCGTGCCGGTCATGCCCGCGAGCTTGTCGTACATACGGAAGTAGTTCTGGAACGTGATCGTCGCGAGCGTCTGATTCTCCCGCTCGATCCGCACGCCCTCCTTGGCCTCGACCGCCTGGTGGAGGCCGTCCGACCAGCGGCGGCCCGGCATCAGCCGGCCCGTGAACTCGTCGACGATGAGGACCTGGCCGTCGTTGACGACGTAGTCCACATCCCGCCTGAAGAGCGCGTGCGCGCGCAGCGCCTGCTGGATGTGGTGGAGGATGGTGATGTGCTGCGGGTCGTAGAGGTTGTCGATGGTGAGCAGCCGCTCGCAGCTCGCGATCCCCTGCTCCGTCAGCGCCACGGCGCGCGCCTTCTCGTCCACGATGAAGTCGCCCGCCTTCTGCTCCTCGACCTCCGACAGCTTCCCCTCGACGATCGTCGCCGCCCGGCGCAGCTTGGGAATGATCCGGTCGATCTTGAAGTAGAGCTCCGTGGACTCGTCGGAGGGCCCCGAGATGATCAGGGGCGTGCGCGCCTCGTCGACCAGGATCGAGTCCACCTCGTCCACGATCGCGTAGTGGAGCTCGCGCTGCACGAGCTCGTCGAGGGTGAAGCGCATGTTGTCGCGCAGGTAGTCGAAGCCGAACTCGTTGTTCGTGCCGTAGGTGACGTCCGCGCGGTACCCCTCCTGGCGCGTGCACGGTCGGAGCGAGGTCAGCCGGATGTCCGAG